>NZ_KV794935.1:53826-80992 GCF_001808875.1 Neisseria sp. HMSC064E01 | reverse complement strand
TCGAGGGAAGGGCTTTTTTTGCAAAGGTCTCAATCGCTATTAATTGCACAAAAGGTCGTCTAAAACCTAGAAATTTGGTTTCAGACGACCTTTTTACAGCCTTTTTTTGAGTATCAAAAAATACATACAAAATTTATTAGACAGGAGTATATCTAGGCAAAGAATTTATCTCCGTAGCCGTCCATTCTTTGGTTGTAATTAACTTAGTCAACCCAACAGGCAGAAATTCCAAATACTCCAATTTCAAATCATTCGCCTTTTGTCGAAATTTTTCTGAAACAATCAAAGAACATTTAGTCTCATGTTTAATATCAAATAAATCGTAATCACAATTCTCCAAAATGCTCATTTTGAGTAATTCATCAACTCCATAAACCTGCTCATATTCGCATTCTTTTAGGTTTACAACATCTTCTAGTTCTAACTTATCTGTTGTCATCGCATAATAAGCTCGATTTGATATGATATTTCTTGTTTTTCCGTTCATATATTTTACAGGCTTTATTTGTAAAATATTTGTCTTCATTCCATCCAAACACCGCATAAATTCTTCAGTAATGATATAAGTGTATTCAGATAAGCTACGTACTGGATAGTCATATTCCCTTAAATTAGAGACCAAAATAAGATTATCAGGAAGTATAATTTTTTTACGCTTCCGTGTTATCCCAGCATACCAAGGAAGAGAACCATATTCCACTTTAAAATCGTTCAGTTGGAAGGAGGGGAGCAACTCCTCTGGCAGTAGATAATTGTTGTAAAAACCAACCCCGCAAGGGATGTTGTGACTAATAGTCAGATAATAAAATTTCATCATTGAAAATCCTAAGTAAATTTTCCCAGATATTGATTTGGCAAAATAGACATTCTACTTTTTTCATTCATTTCTAAAAATCCCTTATATCGCTAACTAAATACAGCTCACATCGATTCATCAGCACTTCCTTACACACAAATTTGGTCCGATACCCACTAAAACTTTTTAATCGGTAACCTTATCTATACCGATATCAGAAATTTTCAATTTATTTTTAATAAACTCAGGTCGTCTGAAAAATTTCAGACGACCTTTTTACTTCTTTACTTCGACCAACCGCCGCCCAATGCCTTATACAGCGACACCAGCATCTGCGCCCTTGCAAGCCGCGCTGCAATCAGGTTTTCCTGCATTTGTTCTTCGGCGATATGGGCTTTGAGGGCGACATCCAGCGTTTTGTAGCCGTTGCGGAACATTTTTTCTGTATCGGACGCGTGGCGTGCTGCCTGATTATGGGCTGTTTGCAGCAGTTCGGTTTGACGGCTTAACGATTTCACGCCTTGATATGCGCTGTCCACTTCCCCCAGCGCAGTCAGGAGCCGTTTGTCGTATTCCAGCAATGCCGTCTGCAGGCGCGCGTCGGCGGCTTTGATATTGGCTTTGATGCGGCCGTTGGTGAACAGCGGCGTCTGTATGCCCACCGACAGCAAACTTGCCCAACCGGTCAGCGAACGGTCGCCGTCCACACCGATGCGTCCGCCCTGTCCCATAAAGCTGATGGTGAAGCGCGGCAGCAAATCGGCTTTGGCACTGGCGAATTTGGCGGCGTAGGCATTAACTTGCGCCGCCTGTGCGCGCAGGTCGGGGCGGCGTTCCAGCAAACCTTGCGGCGTTTGCCCGCTTGGTGCGGAGGGTTGGTGCGCCAACGCATTGACAAACGATTCGGGCAAAGTAAACGTTTGCGGCACGTTGCCGGTCAACACGGCGATACTGCGCACATAAGCGGCGTATTCCGCTGCTATCGTGGCGCGTTTGGCTTCCGCTGCGGTCAGTTGCACTTTCGCCTCGTTCATTTCATAGCCGCTGACATGTCCCGCCTTAAACCGACCTTCGATGTAACGCACCATACGCCGCAAGGTGGCAACGGTTTGGTCAGCGGTTTTCAGACGACCTTGTGCCGCACGCGCTTTGAAATAATTGTCGGCAATATCGCCCGCCACCAGCATTTGCGCGCCATACGCCAACTCTTGTTGTCCGAGCGCGGCATAACGGGCGGCATCGGCATCGCTGCGTTTCTTGCCGAAAATATCCGGCTCCCACGAAGCGGTCAGCCCGCCGTACAGGGTGGTACTTTGAGAATCGATAGTATCGTCGTTTAAGGACGAAGTCTGCGGATAACGCGAAAGCAACTCCCTGGCATTGCTGTTGAGCGGGTTATCCATTTGGCTGTAATTCGCCATCGCCTTGCCGCTCAGCCCGACGGTCGGACCTAAATCGGCACGCGCCATTCCTGCTACGGCACGGGCTTCGTTCAGACGGCTGACGGCGATTTTCACATCATACCCCTGCGCCAAACCCTGAGCGATTAATCCGCTTAACACCGGATCGTTCCACTGCTGCCACCACGCCCCGATGTCCGCATCGCCCTTCGCAGCCGCATCCTGCGTAAACGTTTCGGGCAATTCAACCTGACTGTTTAACGGAACTTCTGTGTTTTTACAGGCAGCGATAGCTAAAACTGCGGCAACACACAGTAAATGGATTTGATTGAATTTCATCGTATTTTCCTTTTTGAAAAGGTTTTAGCGTTCCGTTTTGGCAAAATTTGCTCCGCTCGTTTTCAGAGTGTGCAGCCTCTTGACCGGACAACCTTTCAGACGACCTCTCAGAAGATTTTTTGCGAAACCTGAATGTAAGCCTGCGGCTTACTACCCTCTCCCTAACCCTCTCCCACGGGGAGAGGGGGGCAAAATTGGCGGGAAATCCAAAAATGATTGGGTTAATAAGGCATTAGATTTTCTTTTGAAAAATATGGGAATAAAAAAGCCTTGAGACTTAATAGATAAACAAACCGTACCGCACCCTATTTTAAGTTCAATTCCTATAATAAATAGTCCGTATCAAGCATGGCAAGTTCACAGGACTTGCGCCCGGTTTCACGATATAAAGCCTATATTCATGATAAACAGCAGGACGAAACCCATCGACAAGGTCGTCTGAAATCCAATTTCGCTTTTCAGACGACCTTGTACCGTAAATTAATTCTGCAAATACAATGTTGCTTACCACACAACAGCTTTTCCTACCGTTACGCCTTCTATACATCCTTCTCATGACAAGAATGCTACAATTGGCATATTTTTTACTGTTATCGGACAGGTGTTTTATGCAGTATTTCTGCCTACTCATCCCCATCCTCATTGGCTATTTTCTTGACGAAATGACCGTCGGCGTCATTTTCGGCTCTATTTTATGGTTGTTTGCGCGGGAACTCGGCAAACCGCGTCAAGAAGAACATGATGCGAAACTGCAAAATCTGGAAAAAGAAATCGAATTGCTGAAGCTGCGTTTGACGGCTTTGGAACATGAAACCGTTCATGATAAAGCAGAAGTCGGGCAGGCGCGGAAACTGCGTGCTGTTTTGTCCGAACATGCCGACGATATTCAGACGACCCCTGCGCCGCTTCATGAGAAGGTTGAACCTGTTGCAACTGCGGACAATGCGTCCGTCGAGCCGCACATCGAACCGGTTACCGCGCCCTCTTTTTCTACACCTGTTCCCCCTGTTTCCGCCGAACCTTCCGTGCAGCCCGAACCTGCTCTGTACGCAGACAGCGTAGAAACACCTGCCCAAGTTTCCGCTATTCAAGAAGACGAACGCAAACAAGACGCGCCTGTCCTGCAAACGTCGTCTGAAAACGAAGTGCCGATGTCGTCTGAAAATACCTCAGAAAACATCGACACCGAATCTCGTGAAACCGTTATCCATAAAGAAGAAGGTTTCGATTTCAAATTCTCCGAAAATCCCATTGTTGCTTGGTTCCTGCGCGGTAATCCGCTGCTGAAAACCGGTATCGTGGTGCTGTTCCTCGGCTTGGCGTTCCTCTTGCGCTATGCCTCCGAACGGATTTATGTGCCGGTGGAAATGCGTTATCTGACCGTGGCAGGCGCGGGTTTGGCGGCGGTTATCGGCGGCTGGAAGCTGCAAAGCCGTAAGCGCGAATACGGCTTGGTATTGCAGGGCTTCGGCGTGGCGGTGATGTATCTGACCTCTTTGGCGGCGTTGAAACTGCATCCGCTGCTGCCCGCGCCGATCGTGTTTGTGCTGATGGTGGCGATGGTCGTATTAATGGCGTTGCTGGCAATCAGGCAAAACGCGCAGATTATGGCGCAGGTCGCCTTGGTCGGCGGTCTGGCGGCGCCCATCCTGGTATCGGACGGTAGCGGCAATTATTTGGTGCTATTTTCCTACCTTTCCCTGCTCAATGCCGGCGTAGCGGCGATTGCTTGGTTTAAGGCATGGCGGCCGCTGAACCTGACGGGTTTCGCCGGAACTTTCTCCATCGCCGCGTTGTGGGGCATGCAAAGCTATACGCCGCAGCATTTCGCCACCACCGAGCCTTTCCTGATTTACCACTGGCTGCTTTACACCTTCATCGCCTATCTGTTTGCCCGCCGCAAGCTGACGGAAAGCCGCGAAGACACGCTCGCGCCCGTTGCCGACAATGCGACGCTGGAAGAAATTTGGAACAGCCTCTGCTCCCACGGCCTGCGCGTCCACGTCCTCGACCATACTTTATTGTTCGGCACGATGGCGGCGGCGTTCGGACTGCAATACCGCATGGTGGAACACTGGCCGTCTGCGGACGCATTCTCCGCGCTGGGCTTCGCCGCCGTTTACGGACTTGCCGCGCTGATGCTGAAACGGCAACAGGGTTTGTATATCCTGCGTCAGGCGTTTGTTGCCCTGTCGCTGCTTTTCCTCACGCTCGCCGTTCCGCTTCACTTTGAACGCGGCAACACCGTCATCCTGTGGACGGTAGAATCCGCGCTCGTGTATTTCTTCGGACTACGCCAACAGCGTCCGCATATGCGTTTGGGTGCGCTCGTCGTTTATCTGCTGGCGGCGCTGACCCAACTGAGCGGTTATCAGGAGGGAGAATCCACCATCCTGCACGGTCAATGGTTCACCACCCTGCTGACCCTGTTCGGCGGCGCGGCAATTTACCTGCAATGGCATCTCTACCGCCGTAAAGGCTCGGCACACTGGGAACACACGCTTCAAAACGCAACCCTCTGCGCCGCCCTGCTCTACACATCCATCCTGCCTTTACTGTTTTTCGCAGAACGCGGCAGCATCATCGTTCTCTCTGCTTTGGTCGCAGCTTGGGCGTTCTGTCGAGGCAAGGGCAAGTCGGACGTGTTCAGCACATTCGCCTTGGGCAATGCAATCTTTATTCTGATCTTCCAAGCCTCGATTAATGATGAACCCTACGGCTTTTTGACACACTGGCACCTCTTTGCCGCCGCGCCGCTGCTGTTTGCCGCTGCCTACATGCTGCAATATCCGCGCGTCCAAACCGAAGCATCTGAAAACCAAGACAAACAAGACCAAACCCTCCCGTTCTCGCAGATTGCAGGCTGGGCTATCCTCGTTATCGCCCTGATGTTGGGCGGCTTCGCCACCTATACCCAATGGACGGGCGAAGAAACCCTGTTCATCGAGCTTTGGGCATTGCCGATATTCACCACCTTGCTGTTGCTTGCCAACCGTTTGAACTGGAAAGAGCTTTTTCAGACGACCTTGGCATTCCTGCCCCTATTTGCCCTGCACTTCATCGGCTATCACCTCGAACACCTATGGACAGCCGCCGCAGCCCTGCCGCTTGCCGCCGCCATCGTGTTGAACTTCGTCATCCTGAATAACCGCCAAACTAATGCGCCTATCGGCTTGCACAAACTCAACATCATCCTGATCGGCATCCTTTGGTCGCTTTGGGCAGGAATGTATGTAGGCTATCGTCTCGACGGCGTTTGGTCGCAGCTCTCGTGGCTTGCCGTACCGCTGATCATGTGGGTCGTCCTCCATACGCAGCGGCAGCGCGGCTTTTTCAGACGACATCAAGCCGCCTATCAGCATTTCGCCCTGCCGATAGCCGCCCTTGCCGCCGCAAGTTGGATGATATGGACGAACTTCTCCACTCCGTTCCAACCCGCGCCGTTGCCGTATATCCCGCTGCTTAACCCGCTGGAGCTCGCCTGCGCCGGAATGCTGTGGTTTGCCCTGAAGTCCCTGCCCGAAGCCCTGCCTGCAGAATACCGCCGCGTGAACGCGCCCGGCGTCGCCGCCCTTGCATTCATGGTCATCAGCGCGGGCGTGATGCGCCTGTGGCACTTCTACGACGGCATCACTTGGCGCCTCGACATCATGCTCCAATCCTTCGGCCTGCAAGCCAGCCTCTCCGTCGTGTGGGCAGTTACCGCCATCATCCTGATGGTGTACGGCAACCGCCACAAACTGCGCCCCTTCTGGATAACCGGTGCGGCGTTGATGGCGATTGTCGTCGTCAAGCTCTTCCTCATCGAGCTTTCCAACAGCGGCGGCATCGCCCGTATCGCCTCCTTCATCATCGTCGGCGTGCTGCTACTTCTGGTCGGCTGGTTCGCGCCCGTTCCGCCCAAAGCAGTGGAAAGCGAAGAGGACAAAGCATAGTCCAGCCCCCCAAAGCAAAGGTCGTCTGAAAACCGATTCAGGTTTTCAGACGACCTTTTTTAACAGGGAAAACGTCTCCGAGCGATTATTTCAGATGAATCGTCGGTTGATAGCCTTTTGCCTCTTCCGAACCGTCAAACGGCACCACAACGCCATCCGCGTAAGTCACATACGCTTTGTATTTCACTGAGACATCGCCTTTAGGATTCAACGCGATAAACGGAAACGAAGTAAATTCGCCCGCTTCCATGCGGCCTTTGTAAGTAATGCTGACGATATTGCCTTCCGCATCTTTTTCTGTTTTATAAGTCCAACCCGGAACAGGATGAATGAACAACAGTTTCACACCTTCAGCAACCACCATTTTTACCCCGGTTACCGCCTTACCGCGATTGGTCGGCACATTCAGGCGGAAATGGTCTGATTTTCCAGAAATACTATCAACACCATTAGAATTATTGCGAATCGTAACATGCGCCTGAGCGTCCATCATCAATGCAGACAGCGCCAAAGCAGAAAACAATAGCTTTATTTTCATTGTGTTATCTCCGTATAAAGAGTGGATAAAAAGATCACCGTTGAAGGCTTGCCCGAATCCTAGCGGGTAAGGTGCCATCGGATAACGGAACAAGGGGAAAAAATAACAGCTGCTTAGACAACGCTGCGGCTTACAGGTTTCAACTTCATGCACGATATTATAAAATTCATTACCTTCCCAACATCCATACCGCCCCATGAACTACGCCCTAGATGCCCTATGGTGGAAACTCACCAACCCGTCCGTCCGCGACCTCGCCGCCCTGCTGACCGCCCCGCCGCTTTGGCAAAGCGGTTGCGAATTGAGCGTCCGCGAGTTATTGGGCGAACGCGGCTTCCGCTATCTTTTGGATTTGGACGGCAATCCCGCCCCCTTAGACGACTATCTCGCCGAACACGCCCCCTTCGGCAACCGCCTCGGCATCTACGCCGAACGCCTGCTTGCATTTTGGTTCGCCCACGCGCCGCATACCGAGCTACACGCCTATAACCTGCCCGTATTTTCAGACGACCTCACGCAAGGCGCCGCCGATTTCATCGCCTCCATCAACGGCAAACCCTACCATATCGAACTGACCTGCAAATATTACGGCAGCGACAGCGGCAAATCCGCAGACATGTGCGGACTCAATGCCAAAGACACCCTCGCCGCCAAAGCCGCCAAACTGCCCCACCAACTCGCCCTGTTTCAATCCTCCGAAGGCAGCGAAACCCTGCGGCAAAACCGCCTCCCCGACGCGCCGCAACCCGCCTCCGTCATACGCGGCATCGGCTTTTTCCCCGTCAGCGCAAATTCCGCTGAAGCCCCGCTGAACCCATACTGTTGGCGCGGAATCTTCATCCGCGACTGGTCGGCATATCCGACCCACGACGGCGCACGCTACCACCTCATCGACCGCATGGCATACCTTGCCCCCGCCCGCGTCGCCGAGGCGCAAACCCTGTCCGACCATGACGTCCGCCAAATTGAAAGCGGCTTAATCGCCAAACTCGAATTGCGCCCCGACGGCTTTTGGCATGAAATCGAACGCATCATGAAGGTCGTCTGAAACCCGATTCAACGTTTTCAGACGACCTTTCCAGTATAATCCAAGCCTTTCTTCCGATTGCGAATCCACCATGACCCCGATCCAACTCGACCATACCGCCAAAGTGCTGGCTGAAATGCTGACTTTCAAACAGCCTGCCGATGCCGTTTTATCCGGCTACTTCCGCGAACACAAAAAACTCGGCAGGCAAGACCGCCACGAAATTGCCGAAACCGCCTTCGCCGCCCTGCGCCATTATCAAAAAATCAGTGCCGTCCTGCGCCGTCCGCACGCCCAGCCGCGCAAAGCCGCGCTTGCCGCACTCGTCCTCGGCAGAAGCACCAACATTAGCCAAATCAAAGACCTGCTCGACGAAGAAGAAACCGAGTTCCTCGGCAGCCTCAAAGCGCGCAAAACCGAATTTTCAGACGACCTCCATACCGCCGCCGAATTGCCGCAATGGCTGGTGGAGCAACTGCAAAAACATTTCAGCGACGAAGAAATCCTCGCCTTCGGCCGCAGCATCAACCAAGCCGCGCCGCTCGACATCCGCGTCAACACGCTCAAAGGTAGACGCGACAAAGTGCTGCCCCTGCTTCAAGCCGAAAGCCCCAATGCAGAAGCCACACCCTATTCCCCTTGGGGCATCCGCCTGAAAAACAAAATCGCCCTCAACAAACACGAATTGTTTTTAGACGGCACGCTTGAAGTCCAAGACGAAGGCAGCCAGCTCCTCGCACTGCTTGTCGGTGCCAAACGCGGCGAAATCATCGTCGATTTCTGCGCCGGCGCAGGCGGCAAAACCCTCGCTGTCGGCGCGCAAATGGCAAATAAAGGCAGAATCTACGCCTTCGACATCGCCGAAAAACGCCTTGCCAACCTCAAGCCCCGCATGACCCGCGCCGGACTGACCAACATCCACCCCGAACGCATCAGCAGCGAACACGACAGCCGCATCGCTCGCCTGACCGGTAAAGCCGACCGCGTTTTGGTCGATGCTCCCTGCTCCGGCTTGGGCACGCTGCGTCGTAATCCCGACCTCAAATACCGCCAGTCGCCCGAAACCGTCGCCAAACTTTTGGAGCAGCAACACAGCATCCTCGATGCCGCCGCCAAACTGGTCAAACCGCAAGGCAGGCTGGTTTACGCCACTTGCAGCGTGTTGCCCGAAGAAAACGAAATGCAGGTCGAACGCTTTTTGGAAGAACACCCGGAATACGAACTCCTCGACTGCGCCGAGCTGCTCGCCGGTTTGAAAATCGATTTGAACACCGGCAAATACCTGCGCCTCGACTCGGCAAAACACCAAACCGACGGATTCTTTGCCGCCGTTTTGCAGCGTAAGGAATAAATGTTCAAATAAGGCGAAAACACACGAAAGGTCGTCTGAAAAATCGGATTCGGGTTTTCAGACGACCTTTTTAGCGTGGATTAAAGCGAATTTAATCGGGTAATGCCCGTCTGCCGAAATCTTTGAACGGATAAAAATATAGTGGATTAACTTTAAACCAGTACGGCGCTGCCTCGCCTTTCCGTACTATCTGCTGTTTGCGGCTTCGTCGCCTTGTCCTGATTTAAATTTAATCCACTATAATCCACTATAAGAACAGGCAAAGTACCCAGTTTCCCTAAAATCCAAACATACAAAAAGGTCGTCTGAAAATTTTCAGACGACCTTTTGCGTTGTTGAAACTTAAGCCAAAGAAGCGTTTACAAATGCGGTCAACTGACCTTTTGCCAAAGCGCCGACTTTGGTGGCGACGTTTTCGCCGTTTTTGAACACCATCAGCGTCGGAATACCGCGCACGCCGAATTTGGCGGGGGTGGCTTCGTTGTCGTCGATGTTGAGTTTAACGACTTTCAGACGACCTTCAAATTCGGCGGCGATGTCGTCCAAGATCGGAGCGATCATTTTGCAAGGGCCGCACCAAGGTGCCCAGAAGTCCAGCAATACGGGAACGTCGGATTTCAAAACGTCTTGTTCGAAATTTGCATCGGTGGTGTGGATAATCAGTTCGCTGCTCATGAGTTTTTCCTTTTTGTGTCAAATTGAATCAGATGTTGTGCAGGATAGGGCTTGGGGCTGAAAATTTCAAGTGTCGCCAAAGTGTAATAGTTTTTTTGTAAGGCCGCCATCGCGATTGGCTAATGTTTTTCAGACGACCTGCCCGACAAGTCAGCTTACCCTGAAGCTCATCAGATGGCGCGTGTAATCGCTGGAAGGGTTGGCAAATACGGTTTCGCAACCGCCCTCTTCGACGATTTTGCCGTCTTTCAACACCATCACGCGGTGCGACAGGGCGCGGATGACGGCGAGGTCGTGGCTGATGATGATGAGGCTGAGACCGTGTTTTTTCTGCAAATCGGCGAGCAGCTCCAGAATCTGTTGCTGCCATTGTACGTCGAGCGCGCTGGTGGGTTCGTCCAAAACGAGGATTTTCGGGCGGACGATGATGGCGCGGGCGATGGCGAGCCGCTGGCGTTGTCCGCCGGAAAAAGCGTGCGGATAGCGTTCGAGCGCGTCTTCAGGCAGCCCGACCTGCCGCAATACGTCTTGCACGCGCTGCCGCATTTCTGCGCGGGACAAATCGGGTTCGTGGACGCGCAGGGCTTCGGAAACGATATTAAAGACGTTCATGCGCGGGTTGAATGCGCCGAACGGGTCTTGGAACACCATTTGTATATCGCGTCTGGATTCGTGTTTCCAGTCTTCACTGTTGATTTTCAGACGACCTTCCGCATCGATAAGGTGCATCACGGCTTTTGCCAGCGTGGTTTTACCGCAGCCGCTTTCGCCGATGATGCCCAGCGTTTCGCCCGCCTTCAAATCGAAGGACACCGGCTCCAGCAGGGTTTTGCTGCGTTTTTTGAACCAACCCGCGGTTTCTTTGACGGCAACGGAAATCTGCTCCGCCTGCAAGACGGTGGTGGGATTGTCCGCCAAAGGTACGACCTTGCGTGCGGCACCGGCGTTCAACAGCATTTGCGTGTATTCGTGTTGCGGACGGGCGAACACTTCCGCCGCTGCGCCCGTTTCGACAATGCGTCCGCCGCGCATCACGGCGACGTCGTCTGCAAAGCGGCGGACAAGGTTCAGGTCGTGGGTGATGTAGAGCATGGTCATGTTGTGCGCCTGCTGCAAGCGCGCCAACAAATCGAGAATCTGCGCCTGCACGGCGATATCCAAGGCGGTGGTCGGTTCGTCGGCAATCAGGAGCTTGGGTTCGGCGGCAACCGCCATCGCAATCATTGCCCGCTGCCGCTGTCCGCCGGAAAGCTGGAAGGGATAGGCAAAGGCTTTCTGCTCCGGCTCGCGGATGCCGGTTTCCGCCAAGAGTTCGACCGCCCTCGCCCATGCCTGTTTTTTGTCCAAGCCCAGATGCAGGGTCAACACTTCGGCAATCTGCGCACCGACGCGCATCACGGGATTGAGCGCGGTCATCGGTTCTTGAAACACCATGCCGATTTCCCGCCCACGCAGCTTTTGCAGGGCACGTTCGGATTGGGTCAGCAAATCGTTGCCGTCAAATTTCAGATGCCCTTCAAACGACACCAGCGGATTCAGCCGCATAATGCCCTGTGCCAACACGGTTTTCCCGCTGCCGCTCTCGCCGACCAGTGCCAGTTTTCTGCCGGTCTGTACTGTCAGGCTGACATCGTGCAGGACTTGCTTGCCGGGGAAAAAGGCGTTTAGGTTTTCAATTTCAAGGATGTTCATGCTCATTTGAGTTGAGTATATACATCAGTAGAAAACTGACTAATTTTATTAAAACATTTTTCTAAAAATGGGATTACCTCAATAGGTGTCTTTCCATCTATAACCAATTTTTTCTTTTCCACGATAGAAAAACTGACGAAATCATCATCTTCTACTCCTTTTACTTTTGCCCCTGTAACATGAATTTCGCCCATTGTACCTAAATTTGTCTCGCTTCCATCATCATTCGAAACAAAAAATGTATTTTCTTTTAAAATTACTTCTCCATTATTAACATTTATAAATTCAAAAACAGGAACTCCTTCTGCATGTATAATAACATGATTATTTCCTTTATATTCTAATTCAATAAGCCCATTATGTTTAGCATGGTTAGTTAAACTACACATTGTTATTAACCAATCATCTCCATTATTTTTATGCGACTGTAAACTCTCTATATAATCATAAACTTTAGGATATTCATATTGAATTCCTGATAGATTCTTATTGATACTTCCTTCAAAATTTTCCTTAGTCTTCCCATATGGAAAATATATTCTATCTTTTGGTTTAGATAACATAGAATTTATATCTTGTGCTATATATTCTAGTGAGCTTCTAAGATTTTCAAGTATTGATTTAAACTTAACTTCATCAATAGCTTCCATTTTTTTTATTATATTTAATTCCTCTCGAATAGCTGTAAGCAATTTATCGACATGACTTTTTCTCATAACATTTCTTTCAAATAATTATTTTCGCTATCTAATCAACTTTAAATTTAATCATTGTAGCAAAAGAAATTCTACAGTATCTCTTAGTGTTATCTAAGCTTTTCAGACGACCTCTGATTCAAACCCGCAAACCGAGGTCGTCTGAACGCTGATTATCTTTGAAACTGCTCTTTCAACACCCGTTTCAACACTTTGCCCGTAGCGTTTTTCGGCAGTTCGTCTTTAAAGTAAATCTGTTTGGGGATTTTGAAATTCGCCAAATGTCCGCGCAAATGGGCGCGCACGTCGGCTTCGTCCAACGTTTCGCCGTCTTTGAGTTGGATAAAGGCGATGATTTCTTCGTCGGCATATTGGTCTTTTACGCCGATGACGGCTGCGGCTTCGACGGCGTCGAGTTTGTAAATCGCTTCTTCAATTTCGCGCGGATAAACGTTTTGCCCTTTGGAAATAATCAGGTCTTTTTTGCGGTCGACGATAAAGATGAAGCCGTCTTCGTCTATCGTGACAAAATCGCCTGTTTTCAGCCAGCCGTTGACGATGGCTTCGTCGGTGGCATCGCGCATATTCAGGTAGCCCTGCATGACCGAACCGCCTTTGACGATGAGTTCGCCCACTTCACCCGTCGGTACTTCGATCAATTCGTCGTTGACGGCTTTGACTTCCAATCCGGGCAAGGCGATGCCGACGCTGCGGGCTTTTTGCCTTTCGGGCGTGTTGACGGCGACAACGGGCGAGCATTCGCTCAAACCGTAGCCTTCCAAAAGCTTGGCACGCGGGAACTTCGCTTTAAAATCAAGGATGGTTTGTTCCGCCAAAGGCGCGCCGCCGCTGATAAACAGACGGACGCGGTTGAACCATCTGAAATACCAAGGGATTTTCGCTTTGCTCATGGCGGTATAAATCGCGGGGACGCCCAAAAACACAGTCGCGCGTTTGAGCAAAACCTGTTTCAAAACGTTGGAGAACGGGAAAACGGATTTCACCAAAATAATCGAACACGCCATATAAATCGGCAGCAATACCATAGCCGTCAGCGTAAAGCTGTGGAACATCGGCAGGAACACGACAAAACGGTCGCGTTTGGAAATCTTAAAAATGCGCTCGATGCCCTCAAGGTTGGAAAACAGGTTGCCATAGCTGATCAATGCGCCTTTGGGATGACCTGTCGTGCCGGAAGTGTAAATAATATGCGCCAAATCATCGATTTTTGGCTGGCGGCTCAAATCGGGCGTGCCCGAGAAACGGAGCGCTTCTTCAAAACGAACATCGGCTTCGTCCGCCGCTTTCGCCTCGCCTATCCAAATGATTTTCTCGACACGGGTCTGCTTCTTCAACCCCTTTAATTCTTTCTGCAAACCTGCCGACGCAAACATAAACCGCGCTTTGCAGTCATTCAAAATATACGCGTATTCGTTGTTTTTCAAAAACGTATTCATCGGTACGGCAACCGCGCCGATGGCGGAGACGGCAAAATAGGCGCTGATAAATTCGGGCGAATTGGATACCGCCAAAGCGACTTTGTCGCCGAATTTGACGCCCATATTTTGCAGATATGCGGCTACGGCATCGACTTCCCGCTTGAGCGCATCGTAAGTGGTTTTTTCTTTGTCGTTGAACACCGCAGTCCCTTTGCCGTTTTTACGGCAGGCAGCGTTCAGCATTTCGTAAAAGTTTGTGTTGTGTGTTTGATTCATTGAAATTCTTTAAAAATGAAGTGAGTAAAATATTATAGAGGTCGTCTGAAACTTCCAAAGGCGCGGGTCGCGCATTGATGTACGCCCGCAAAGACTCCGTGCTTATACTATCCCCTAGCGCGCACGTCAAACGCCTGACGCAAGCCCTCGCCTATCATCACCAGCAAAAGCAGCATAACCGTCAGCGTACCGACCGTGGACAAGCCTATCCACCAAGCGTCCAAGTTGTCCTTGCCCTGCGCCAAGAGTTCACCCAAACTCGCCTGCGACGCGGGAACGCCCAAACCGAGGAAATCCAAGCTGGTCAGCGCAAGCACCGCGCCGGAGATGCGGAAAGGCAGAAATGCCAATACGGGCGTCAGGCTGTTGGGCAGGATGTGCCGCCACATAATCGCGCGGTTGCCCACGCCCATCGAACGCGCCGCCAAAACGTAATCCGCCTGACGGTTTTTCAAAAACTCGGCGCGGACGTAGTCCGACAGACCCATCCAGCCGAACAGCGATAGCAACGCCAGCAATATCAACAAACTGGGATTGAAAAACGAAGACAGGATAATCAGCAGGTAAAGCTCTGGCATCCCGCCCCAGATTTCGATAAAACGCTGCATCAAAAGGTCGGTCTTGCCGCCGAAATAACCCTGCACCGCGCCGGTGATCACGCCGATTACGGTCGTTACCAAAGTCAGCGCAAGGGCGAACAACAGGGAATCGCGGAACCCGTAAACCAAACGCGCCAAGACATCGCGACCACGGTCGTCCGTGCCGAGCAAGTGCCTTTCGGACGGACTTGCAGGGTCGGGCTGCGTGTCGAAATCATTGAGCGTATCGGCATCGTAGGGATTGGGCAGATAAACGGCGTAATTGCCGTTTGACGTGATGTTGCCGCGTATCAGCGGGTCGAGGTAATCGGCAGGCGTGTCGAAATCGCCGCCGAACACAGTTTCGTTGTATTCGTTTACCAGCGGAAAATAATATTCGCCCTGATAACGTATCCACAAGGGTTTGTCGTTGCTCCACAAAGGCGCAAGCAGCGCGACGGCGAACAAAACAGCTAAAATCCGCAGCGCGAACCAGCCGCGTTTGTGTTGCTTGAAAGCCTGCCAAGTGGGGTTTGAGGTGTGTGTTTTCATAATTAGGTTGCACAAAGGTCGTCTGAATATTCAACCATGAGGATTACTTATAAGCCAACTTTTCCAATTCTGACTTATGCGCGGCAATTACGCGCTTTGCGCTATGCATGACCAACCGTTTGGTTGCTTCATCATCCTGCAATTCCATACGGACTACTTTTGCACCATCGTTTTTATGTTCGCGGCTTTCTTCAGAAATATCTTTTAAACGTTTAATCATATTTAACTCCATAATTCTTTAAGTTTTCAGACGACCTATTTCTGTCCGCCGAAATGAATGCGCGGATCGACCCACGAATAAGAAATATCCGACACCAATTTCGCCAGCAAACCCATCAGCGTGAACACATACAGCGTCCCCATCACCACCGGATAATCGCGCTTCATCACCGCCTCGTAGGAAAGCAGACCCAGCCCGTCGAGCGAGAACAAGGTTTCAATCAGCAGGCTGCCGGTGAAAAACGCGCCGATAAAGGCAGCGGGAAAGCCGGTAATCAGCGGAATCATCGCGTTGCGGAAAACGTGTTTCCACAAAATCTGCTTTTCCGGCAAACCCTTGGCGCGGGCGGTATAGACATATTGGCGGCGGATTTCTTCAAGAAACACGTTTTTCGTCAACACCGTCGTTACCGCCAGACTGCCTGCCACCGAAGCCGTAATCGGCAGCGCCATGTGCCACAGATAATCCTTGATTTTGCCCGCCCACGACAGCGTGTCAAAATCATCGCCGACCAAACCGCCCTGCGGGAACCACGCAAAAAAGCTGCCTCCGCCAAACAACACCAGCAGCACCAAACCCAACACAAACGGCGGTATGGTATAACCGACCAGCACCACCATTCCCGTTACCGCATCAAAACGGCTGCCGTCGCGCACCGCCTTGGCAATGCCCAACGGGATACAAATCAGATAAGTCAGGAAAAACGTCCACAAGCCCAAACTCATCGACACCGGCATTTTCTGTTTGACCAGCTCGAACACGGTTTCATGATGGAAAAAACTCTTGCCCAAATCAAAACGGGCAAACCGCCACACCATATCCGCAAACCGCGTCAACGGCGGCTTGTCGAAACCGTACAGCGCATTCAACGCCGCCAAATCTTCCGGACTGATGCGGTTGCCGTTTTTCATGATATTGCCCGCCGTCGCATTCGCCGTCTCGCCGCTGACCGCACCATGCGTCAACTGCTGCACCATCTGCTCCACCGGCCCGCCCGGCACGAATTGGATAACGGCAAAAGTAATCGCCAAAATCCCCAACAGAGTGGGGATCAAGAGTAATAGGCGGTGGAGGATGTAACGGTACATGCTTGGGGTATTCCTCTATTTGGGTTTTAAGGTCGTCTGAAAGACCATTACTGCTTTATATTCTTCTGACAATTGAAACAATAGACTTTACCGTGAAACTTAACTTTATTTTGCCAACAAAATTTGGCTACATTAGCAGTAACAGATTTCTTGCAGGAAGCGCAAAATAAGTGTTGCTCCTGTTTTGTATGATTTTGAACTATTGATGCCGTCTTCACTTCAGGTTGCTCTATTGGATCTACAATACCAAAACGTGCTTTCCAATCTACTTTTAACGGCTTATGCAAATTTGCTAACTTTTTAGCAAACTCTGTAATTGTTTTAGAAGATACCAATTTAAAACATGAAGCAGCTTGTTGAATTAATGTTGAAGGATGATTATCAAAAATGTCTTTATCAATTCTTTTTGCAATCTGTTCATTTTTGATAATTCTTTCTAACTCCCTCTTGTTTTCACTATTTTTTGGACGTTGAATGATTGCGGAATTCGCTACTAGAATCAAACTGTGTAGTGAAGGTACTATCTTCATTCCCATTCTCATAGGAAGCTCAATTTCATCACTTTTAAACAACCGCTTCAACAATAATTTATGTCTATTATTTTGTTCAAGAGGAGAGGCAATACCATAAGGCTTACCCTGATAAAATGCAGAAAACTCCCCGTATTCATTTATGGCTATACCCTCTCCAAATCTTTTGCTTTCACAAACATAAATTTCAAAAAAACGATTAATCATCAAATGATCAATTTGAGCAGCATCACCATTAAATTCAAACCGCAAATCATGTAGAATTGCCCAATTTGCATTATTTTTATAATGAAAATTGATTTGATAAGCCGCTTCCTGCTCCCCCTTCAAGCCAGATTGTATATTACGTATCTCTCGCTCAATCTGCTTCCTCTGATCTTGGCTAATATAAGGCAGCATAAGCAAGCTATTTAATTCAGCCAAATCATGTTCTCGCTTATCTGATTCCTTAATAATCACTATTATATTTCCCTTCTTGTTAACCTATTTCCCAAATTGGAGATATCAATCTTCCAAACAACCTTTTGACCTTGATCTGCTAATTTTTTCGCGGGCAGAGCCCACGCTACGCAGTTGCTTTATATTATTCTGACAGTTGAAACAATAGACTTCACTATCGTTTAGGTCGTCTGAAAATTGCAGCGGCAAACTTTCAGACGACCTTGCTTATTTCTCTAAAGCCTCTTGCAGTTTCTTCTCAATCAAATCCGCGTCAAACGACTTGGCAATCAGCTCGAAGCGCGAGTCGCGGCGCCATGA
Organism: Neisseria sp. HMSC064E01; assembly: GCF_001808875.1. Taxonomy (NCBI): domain Bacteria; kingdom Pseudomonadati; phylum Pseudomonadota; class Betaproteobacteria; order Neisseriales; family Neisseriaceae; genus Neisseria; species Neisseria sp. HMSC064E01. The sequence goes on along the minus strand of NZ_KV794935.1, from coordinate 63,102 downwards.
GACTTGGTTGGCGCCCCATTGCCCGTCCACCCAGTTGAGCCACACCCATGTGCCAAGCACTTGGAACACGCCTTTGGCGCGGACGAGGTCGTCTGTGAATTTGGGCAGGTCGTTGAAGAAGTTGGTCAGCTTTTCGCCGTCGAAATCGCGTCCGGCGGGGAAAGTGAAACCTTGCGACTGGAAGCCCATGGTGTTGTCCGGCAGGGCTTTGAGGCGGTAGCGTGATTTTTCGATGACAGGAATGTCAAGCCATTGGATGTCGAGTTGTGCGTTTTGGACTTCGACCACTTTGGCTTTGGGCGGGAACAGTTTTGCCGCTTTGTCGTGAAATTCGGCAAGCTGTTCGGGGGTGCATAAATCGGTTTTGCTGGCGACCAATACGTCGCAGATGCCGATTTGGTCTTTATACAATGCCTGCTGCGCGTAATCGGGGTTGATGAACTGGCGCGGATCGACGACGGTAAAGACAGCGCCGATTTCCAAAAGGCTGTCCAGCGGTTTGGCTTTCAATTCGTCGATGACGCTGGCGGCGTGCGCCAGTCCGCTTGCCTCAATCATCAGGCGGTCGGGTTTGGCATCGCGCAGCATTTTCTGTACGGTTACGCCCATTTGCGGGCCGGCTGTGCAACACAAACAGCCGCCGGCGATTTCTGCCACAGGGATGCCGTTGTCGCTCAATACCGCGCCGTCAATGCCGATTTCACCGAACTCATTGACGATGATGACCCATTTCTCGTTCGGGTCTTTCTGCTCCATCAGGCTTTTGAGCGCGGTGGTTTTGCCTGTTCCCAGAAAACCTGAAATCAGGTGGACTTTGGTTTTTTTCACTTCTGACATTTTTTACAGATTCCAGTTAAAACAACGTGTTCTTCTTTCAGCGCAAAGCCGCTTTCGGCAACGCCTGCGCGCAGTGCCGCCCATTCGTGGCTCAGGGTTTGCTCGTCCGCCGTGCCGCATTCGGTGCAGACCAAAATAAACGCGCTATGGTGCGCTTCGGCTTCTTCGTGGTCGTGGCAATGGTCGTCGCACTCATGCTGCGCGTGGCTGCACAAAATATAGCCGTTGACCGCCGCCACTTTGTGCAAAACGCCCTGCTCCGCCCAAAAATCAAGGGCGCGGTAGGCCGTCGGCGGCGCAACCACGCCCTCGCTTTGCTGCTGCATCTGCGACAAGACGTTGTAGGCTTTAATCACGCCGCTTTGCTGCAAAACGATATCGAGCACCTGCTCGCGCAAAGCGGTTACCTGTACGCCGTCACGGCGTGCCTGTTCGAGGATTTTTTGTTTGATTGCGTGTTTCATAAAGGCTTTCAGACGACCTTAAAATTCTGAACGGAGAGGATTACATTATAACGTGTTTATGTAAGATGCAGATATTCGGAGGTCGTCTGAAACCGAGCGCCACTGTTCAGACGACCCATCCCATCCAATCTGCCTATTTGAACCACAACTTAATCCGTGCAAACAAAGACATACTCTGTTTCTCGAAACTCTCCGCCTGTGCGGGCACGGGCAGCGTATTGCGGATCACTTTCATACCGGCAAACGTTTGGGCGACAGGCATGATTTCGATGGAATTGACGTTCATGTGCGCCGGACGCTGATAGAGCCACAAAGCCGTATCCGCAATGTCTTGCGGCCGGATGGATTCGACGTTCTCATAAACCTTTTCCGCCCGCTCGTCATCGCCCTTAAAGCGGACGTTGGAAAACTCGGTACCGCCGCACAAACCCGGCTCGATATTGGTAACGCGGATGTTTTTATCCGCCAATTCCGCGCGCAGGTTCATGCTGAACTGGCGCACAAACGCCTTGGTCGCGCCGTACACATTGCTGCCTTCATAGGCATAGCTGCCGGCAATCGAACCCAGATTCATGATATAGCCTTGTTTGCGCTCCGCCATTTGCGGCAGGATTTGACGCGTCAGGAAAGTCAGACCGACGATATTCGTTTGAATCATGGTTTCCCAATCGCTGAAATCTGCCTTGTCCGCCGTTTCCAAACCCAACGCCAACCCGGCGTTGTTGATCAGGCAATCGATTTCGGCAAAATTTTCAGGCAGGCTGTCGAGTGCGTTGCGTATCGACTCGGTACGCGAAACGTCCATTTCCAAAGGATAAAACCGCTCGCCCAACTCAGCCGCCAATGCCTGCAGTTTCTCGCCGCGCCGCGCCGCACCGATAACGAAATAACCTGCCTGAGCAAACGTGCGGCACATCGCCTCACCGAAACCTGCCGACGCGCCGGTAACCAAAATCGCCATAACTATTTCCTTTCTTTTCTCGTTTTGTAAACCCATTTCAGGTATGATTGCAACTTTTCAGACGACCTCTTCGGATGTCGTCTGAAAAATATGAATAACAAAATACTATCACAGGACACAAAAGCCATGAATACCAAACTCTTCTCAGCAGCCCTGCTCGCTGCACTGACTCTTTCCGCCTGCAGTGGCGGCGCACCTGCGCAACCCAAAGGCCCGATCTCCGAAGACCGTACCACTGCGTTCAAAGCCATGATGCCCGAGTTCTCCGGCATGGGCAAAATGGTAAAAGGCGAAGAGCCTTACGACGTAGAGAAATTCAAGCAGGCTGCGGCAACCTTTGCCGAAAGCAGTAAAAAACCTTTCACTTTCTTCCAATCTGACGACAAAGGCAACGGCCGCGCCCTGCCTGCGGTTTGGTCTGATGCGGCCAAATTCAAAGCCGAAGAGGACAAATTCACTGCTGCCGTTGAGAAACTGAACGCCGCCGCGCAAACCGGCAAGCTGGAAGAAATCAAAGCCGCTTACGGCGAAACCGGCGCAAGCTGCAAATCCTGCCACGACACCTTCCGCGCTCCGGAAGAATAAGCCGCTGCACTGACATACAAAAAGGTCGTCTGAAATCCGGTTTCAGACGACCTTTTTTTGATTTTTAATGATTGCCGTGCTTAATAATCGGTTTCAACGGCAATCCAGCCTGCGCGCAAACGCTTTCATGTTCCGTAAACGTCAAGTTTGACGGTTTGCCTGTCCGTTATCCTTGCTTTCACAAAAACGCTAAAAAGAAAACCCGTCGGATAATCGACGGGTTTTCGTATGGTGGCGGAGTAAGAGGGATTCGAACCCTCGATGCAGGTTGACCCCACATGCTTCCTTAGCAGGGAAGTGCCTTCAGCCTCTCAGCCATTACTCCTAAGGAAGTGCGTAATATACTGGTTTGGCTCGGGCGTGTCAAGCCGGGCTTCAGGGTATTTTTTAACCGTATGAAATCATTTGTATAAAATATAAAGAAGCGTGAAATTGTAGCCCGTATGCGGCGGCTGGTACAATTCATGCTTGGTTTCAGGATGTGATGAAAATGAATGATTTAATCGTATTGAACAAGCCTTATGGCGTGATTTGCCAGTTTTCGGCGCATGAAAAGTATGGGTGTTTGAAAGATTATGTGTCGCTGCCGGACTTTTATCCGGCGGGACGTTTGGATACGGACAGCGAGGGTTTGCTGCTGTTGACGAACGACGGGCGTTTGCAGGCGCGGATTGCGGATCCTAAGTTTAAGCTGGAGAAAACTTATTGGGCGCAGGTGGAAGGTTCGCCCGACGAAGCGAAGCTGGATATGCTGCGGCGCGGGGTGGATTTGGGGGATTTTGTCACGCGTCCGGCAAAGGTTCGCGTATTAGAGGCGGGCGAAGCGGATGTTTTGTGGCCGCGCGTGCCGCCTATCCGCATGCGTAAATCCGTGCCTGATTTTTGGGTGGAAATTCGGATTTCGGAAGGGAAAAACCGTCAGGTCAGGCGTATGACGGCTAAGGCGGGTTTTCCGTGTCTGCGTTTGGTCAGGGTGGCGATAGGTCGTCTGAATCTATTCGATTTGGGCTTGGCGCTTGGGCAATGGACGTTTGCGCCGCATAAGCCTTGATGGATGGCTGTTTATTAAATTAATAGGCTGAAATTGATTGGCTGATAACGAGAAAGGTCGTCTGAAAACCCTGCAATACGGTTTTCAGACGACCTTTGTTATTGGATATTAATGATGCGTATGACCGATTTGGAAGGTCAGGGTGGTGTAGTTCGCCTGTTTTTGGCACACGCTTTGATCGGGGAAATCGGCTTTGTGTTCTACGCTGGCTTTCCAAAAGCCTTGACGCAGGGGGATGATGCTGACTTCGCCTTTGTCGTCCGTGGTATCGGAGAAGGCTTGGGCTTCGGTTTTGTGGGTTTTGCTGCGGTCGCTGGTGTCGAAACCGTCAAATGTGGCGGTAACGGTGGCATTCGGCAGCGGTTCACCGTTGAAAAGGACGCGGACTTTGAAGCGTTCGCCAACGTGAACGTTGGCGGGGTTGTCCAGCGGAACGATTTCCAGATGTTGTCCGACTTGCTTGGTGATGACGGCGGTGTCTGCGCTTTCGTGTCCGACGTTGACGATGTTTTTACCGAACATTCGGGTTTGTTCACAATAGCTGGCGTCAGGCATTTCTTTGATGCTCGCCTGTTTCCAGCCTGCGCTGTTTTTAGACCAGAAGGTCGGTTGGTATTCGGCGGTAACGAGGTAGCTGCCGTCTTTGACAGGGAGTTTGCTGCGGTACTGGTAGTTGTACGTCCCTTTTTGAATCAGATTTTCTTTGCCTTTTTCGGTAACGAGCTGCATGGGCTTGCTGAAAATGTGCAGGCGGTCTTTGGCGATGGGTTCGAGTTCGGGGAACTCGCCGTAGCCCAATTCGGCTTGCAGGTATTCGCCGCCGTGTGTATGGGCGGTTTCGACCCAGACGCGGTGTGCTTGGGCGGTTGTGCTGAACAGGAGTGCGGATGCGATGAACAATGCGGTTTTTTTCATGGGTTCTCCAAATGTATCGGGTAGAAATTTGATTGGTTATAATATAACAATTTTATTTATAACAAAACGGTTTCATGAAAAAAAGGTCGTCTGAAAACAGGATTTCTGTTTTCAGACGACCTTTCGCTTAGCTGATGTTTAAGCGTTAACCGGCTTTAGAAGCAATCTGAGGTTTTCGTTTTTCACTTGCAACAGCAGATCGATATTGGGATGTTTGCCCGGATTGGCTTGCGCGTCGGCAACATGTTCGGCAAACCAATCCAAACCCTGCGCAGCAGCAGCATCGAGCTTGCCACCGAAATTCAATGCCAAAGCGTTGTAGAGTTTCAGCGAGCCTTGCTTGCCGGGCGCATTGGGGATGTGATGGACGGCCTTGCCTTGTGCGTCAAGGATGTCGAGTCCGCTCAAATGACCGATGTCGGGCATGGCGGCGAGGTTGTCTTGGAAGCTCATGGTTGTCCTTTCTAACATGGGATTTTCAACGAAAAATACCTTATATAGTGGATTAACTTTAAACCAGTACGGCGCTGCCTCGCCTTTCCGTACTATCTGTACTGTCTGCGGCTTCGTCGCCTTGTCCTGACTTAAAGTTAATCCACTATAAAAAGGTCGTCTGAAACCCATACATTCAGTTTCAGACGACCTCAAATCACGAATCAGCGCGTACCGAAAATCTTATCGCCCGCATCGCCCAAGCCGGGGATGATGTAGCCGTTTTCGTTCAGATGGCTGTCGAGGGCGGCAGTGTAGATGGTGACGTCGGGATGCGCTTCATTGACGGCTTTGACGCCTTCGGGCGCGGCAACGAGTACCAACGCTTTGATATTTTTGCAGCCTTTCGCCTTCAACAGGTCGATGGTGGCCACCATAGAGCCGCCGGTCGCGAGCATGGGGTCGATAATCAGCGCGGGGCGTTCGTCCATGCTGTCCACGAATTTTTCAAAATAGGAAACGGGTTTGAGCGTTTCTTCGTCGCGCTGCAATCCGACCACGCTGATTTTGGCAGTCGGAATCAGGTCGAGCACGCCGTCGAGCATACCCAAACCAGCACGCAAAATCGGGACGACGGTCAAGGTTTTGCCCTTGATGCGGTCGCCTTCGATTTGACCGCACCAGCCGTCGATAATGTATTTTTCGATTTCAAAATCACGGCTGGCTTCGTAAGCCATCAGGCGCGCCAGCTCGGTAGTGAGGGTGCGGAATTTGTAAGTGCTGCAATCGGCCTCGCGCATGAGCGTGAGTTTGTGGCGGACAAGGGGGTGATTGATAACGGTTACGTTCATTTGGCAGGCCTCGGATTGTTTTTGAATGGCTGTAATTATACTTTTTTTTATAACGAAACAAAATAAAGGATACGCAACGGCGGCTTATTTTCTGCGATCTTCAGGCTTACGTTTCCCCAATGGTTTTGCCCCGCCCTTCTATCCGGCGATTTAAACCGCTCCCTACACCTTCACCCGACACCCCGACTTCGGGCTTTTATATACTTTTTCCAGCAGCCCCAGCACTTCCGCCACTTGGCGCGGCTGTACCGCTGCGGGAGATTTGCCTTGCAGCGCGTCATAAAGGTTTTCATAAAACGCCGCATAATTGCCGCTGACGCTTTCGATTTTCTTGCGGACAACCACCCCGTCTATTTCGGTATGCAGGATGCCCCATTCGTCTTCCGGCTCACGGTTCCACGCTCCGACAGGTTGCGCGCCGCCGCTCAGCAGAGCTTCTTGGTTATCGGCATTTTGTTTGACGTATGAACCTCGTTTGCCGTGCAAAGTCATGAACGGCAAAGGTTCGCGGGCATATTTGCTTGCGGTCAGGGCGATTTTTTTGCCGTCGGCGTAATAAAGCGCGATATAGAAATTGTCGTCGCTGAGCGCTCCTTCATGCTGATAGCGCACATCGGCATAAAGTTCGTCAGGCATCCCGAAAATATCGACCGCCATATCCATGAGGTGCGAACCCAAATCGTACACCAGCCCTACGCCCGCCTCGCCCGTTTCCTTCCAGCGTTTTTTGTTCAAGGCAGCCGCATAACGCTCGAAACGGAACTCCGCATCCACAATTTCACCTAAAAGGTCGTCTGAAAGCAGCTTTTTGGCAGTCAGCGGCGCGCTGTCCCAACGGCGGTTTTGGTAAACAGTCAGCAATACGCCCTGCCGTTCGGCAAGTTCCGCCAGTTCCAAGGCTTGCACCGCCGTGGCGCACAACGGTTTTTCCACCACCACATTTTTACCCGCACGCAAAGCCTGAGCGGCAAAATCGAAATGCGTCTGGTTCGGCGTGGTCACGACCACTAAATCCACATCGTCGGTAAGCAACTCCTCAAACGAACGCACGGTCTGCGCCTGCGGCAGGACTACCTGAGCTTTGTTGCCGCTGCGTTCAAACACGCGCACAACTTCAAACCGCGCATCCGCACGCCAAAACGGCAGATGGAACACCTGCGCCGACATGCCGAACCCCGCCAATCCGATTTTGATTTTCTGCATAGCCAAACTCCTTTTCAGACGGCCTCAAATTGCCGTATATCCGTTATAATACCGCATTTATTTCACACAGGCCGTCTGAAAACAAAGTTGAAACGGCCGCCGCCGTTTAAGGAAAACCATGAGAAAACCGCAACGCGGCTATGCCCGCCAAGACCGTGTCAAAGAACAAATCATGCGCGAACTGGCCGAGCTGGTCCGCACCGGCCTGAAAGACCCGCGCGCAGGCTTCATCACCATCAACGAAGTCGAAGTCACCCGCGATTACAGCCACGCCACCGTGTTCTACACCGTCCTCGACGACAGCACCCGCGACATTACCGAAGAAGCCTTGGAACACGCCAAAGGCCACTTGCGCAGCGAGCTGGCCAAACGCATCAAACTCTTCAAAACGCCCGAACTGCACTTCAAATACGACGAATCGCTCGAACGCGGCATGAGCATTTCCAGCCTCATCGACCAAGTGGCAGCGGAAAAGCCGGTGGAAGATTAAAGGTAAAGGTCGTCTGAAAAACGCCGCAGTCAAAGCGCGAACCTGTTTTCAGACGACCTTTTGCAATCTTTCCCACCCATACAACTGCCACTTACCCTTCCCCATCATGACCGCCAAACCCGCCAAACGCCCCGTCAACGGCGTCCTCCTGCTCGACAAGCCCGAAGGACTTTCCAGCAACACCGCCCTGCAAAAAACCCGCCGTCTCTACAACGCCGAGAAAGCGGGGCATACCGGCGTACTCGATCCTTTGGCAACCGGACTTTTGCCCGTCTGCTTCGGCGAAGCGACCAAGTTCGCCCAATACCTGCTGGATGCCGATAAAGCCTACACCGCCACGCTGAAACTCGGCGAAGCCAGCAGCACCGGCGATGCAGAAGGTGAAATCATCGCCACTGCCCGCGCCGATATTTCCTTAGCCGAATTTCAGACGGCATGCCAAGCCCTGACAGGCAACATCCGCCAAGTACCGCCGATGTTTTCCGCCCTCAAACACGAAGGCAAACCGCTGTACGAATACGCCCGAAAAGGCATCGTCATCGAACGCAAACCGCGTGATATCACCATTTACGCCATCGATATTACCGAGTTTGACGCGTCCAAAGCCGTCATCGACGTACGTTGCAGCAAAGGCACCTACATCCGCACCCTCAGCGAAGACATCGCCAAACACATCGGCACATTCGCCCACCTGACCGCCCTGCGCCGCACCGAAACTGCCGGTTTCACCATCCGCGAAAGCCACACGCTCGAAGCCTTGGCAGAATTAAACGAAACCGAACGCGACACCCTGCTCCTGCCCTGCGACGTTTTAGTGCGGCACCTCCCCAAAATCGAACTGAACGACCGCGCCGTAACCATGCTCAAATGCGGCCAGCGCCCGCAGTTTACCGAGAACATCCCCGCCGACCAGCCCATCCGCATTTACGACAGAAGCGGAACATTTATCGGCCTGGTGGAATACCAAAAAGAAATCGGCCGCCTCAAAGCCCTGCGGCTGATGAATACGGCGAAAGACTGAATGGTTTGATGATCAACTGAAAATATAGGAAAGGTCGTCTGAAAACACGGAAACCGGTTTTCAGACGACCTTTTTTTGCAAACTATGTTTTGGTTGCCAGCCGGTCTAGAAAAGATAACGCGATGTAGCGTGGGCTTTGCCCACGAAGATGATAAGTAAAAAAGCTGCCGAAACTTTCTCTATTATCCGCGGGCAAAGCCCACGCTACGGGTTTTAACCGACTATAGTGCAATGAATGCAAAACAGGTCGTCTGAAAACGTACAACTCCTGTTTCAGACGACCTCTTACCCATAAAAACCGCAAGTATGAAACCTACGGGTTACTGTTAAATTCGTAGCGTGGGCTTTGCCCACGAAGATGATGAGTAAAAAAAGCTGTTGAAACTTTCTCTATTATCCGCGGGCAAAGCCCGCGCTACGGGTTTCAACCGACCATAGTGCAATGAATGCAAAACAGGTCGTCTGA
>NZ_KV794935.1:26551-53726 GCF_001808875.1 Neisseria sp. HMSC064E01 | reverse complement strand
TCCTGATTTAAATTTAATCCACTATACAACTTCTGTTTCAGACGACCTCAGGCATATAAAAAACCGCAGGGATAAACCTGCGGTTTGCTGTTTTACAGTTTGCTGTCTTCGCTGTCGAGGAAGCTTCTGAGGCGGTCGCTGCGGGTCGGATGGCGCAGTTTGCGCAGGGCTTTGGCTTCGATTTGACGGATACGTTCGCGGGTTACGTCAAACTGTTTGCCGACTTCTTCGAGCGTGTGGTCGGTATTCATGTCGATACCAAAGCGCATACGCAGGACTTTGGCTTCGCGCGGGGTCAGGCTTTCGAGGATTTCTTTGGTGACTTCGTGCAGGCTGGTGTACATTGCGGCGTCTGCAGGGGCAACGTTGTTGGCGTCCTCGATGAAGTCGCCCAAGTGCGAATCGTCGTCGTCGCCGATCGGGGTTTCCATCGAAATCGGCTCTTTGGCGATTTTCATGATTTTGCGGATTTTGTCTTCCGGCATTTCCATCAACTCGGCAAGTTTGGCGGAATCGGGCTCTTCGCCGGTTTCTTGCAGATACTGGCGGGAGATGCGGTTCATCTTGTTGATGGTTTCAATCATGTGCACCGGAATACGGATGGTGCGCGCCTGATCGGCAATCGAGCGGGTAATCGCTTGGCGGATCCACCATGTCGCGTAGGTGGAGAATTTGTAGCCGCGGCGGTATTCGAACTTGTCGACCGCCTTCATCAAGCCGATGTTGCCTTCCTGAATCAAATCAAGGAACTGCAAACCGCGGTTGGTGTATTTTTTGGCGATGGAAATCACCAGGCGCAAGTTTGCCTGAATCATTTCCTGCTTGGCGGCTGCGGTTTCTTTTTCGCTCGACACCATGTTTTTGTTGATGTCTTTCAGCTCTTCGATGGAAATGCGGGTTTCTTTTTCCATGTTCGCCAACTCGGTTTGTTTTTCGAGGATGGCGTGGCGGAAGCGGTCGAGCGCGTCGCTCCAGACCCTGCCTTTGGCGACTTCTTCTTCCACCCATTTCAGGTTGGTGATTTCGGGCAGGAAGTTTTGGATGAAGTAGTCGCGTTCCATATGGACGCGGTCAAGGCAGATGTCGCGGATTTCGCGTTCGAGCTTGCGGATGTTTTCGACACGGCTGCGCAGGTTGCCACTGAGGCTTTCGATTTGGCGGGTGGCGAAACGGACTTCCAAGAGCTTGTTGGCGATAGCGTCGCGGTGCGCCAGATAATCGGGGTGGCGGCTGTCGTGTTTTTCCAGCTTTTTGATCATCTTGCCGTATTCGCTTTCGATGAAGGCGAAGTGTTCCAGCACTTTTTGCTTCAACTCGGCAAGATGGGCGGCGGACATGGCTTCGGAGTCGCTGCCGGAATCGTCGTCATCGTCGTCTTCATCCGCTTCATCTTCTTCACTGCTGCCGGAATCGTCGTCGTTTGACGCGCTCTCCAAGTGTCCCAAGCCCAATTCGTTGAGCAACACTTCGTTCGGATCGATGATGGCCTCAACCACTTCGTCCACGCGGATTTCATCCTTGCGGATTTGCTCGATCAGCTCGAGGATTTCGGCAATGGAACCCGGACAGGCGGAAATTGCCTGCACCATGTTTTTCAGGGCGTTTTCGATTTTTTTGGCGATGATGATTTCGTCTTCACGGGTCAGCAGGTCAACCTGCCCCATTTCGCGCATATACATACGCACGGGATCGGTGGTTCTGCCGAACTCGGAGTCCGCGCTGGACAAGGCGGCTTCGGCTTCGGCAACGGCATCGTCGTCGGTTACGGCGGCGGCGTTGTCGCTCAACAAAATGTCTTCCGCATCAGGCGCCTGCTCGGTCACTTGGATGCCCAAGCCGGAAATCATGCTGACGATGTTGTCGATTTGATCCGCATCGGACATATCGTCGGGCAAGGCGTCGTTGATTTCGGAATAAGTGATGTAGCCGCGTTCCTTACCCATGATGATGAGCTGGCGCAGGCGGGCGCGCTGCTCTTCGAGGGTCAGCGGACGGTTGTCGTCCTGTTCTTGATAGTCTTCGTGATTTTGGTCTTTAGACATGGATTACTTTCTTGATCTGATGGTGTGCCGACGGTTTGCATGATGCACCTGAAGGCGGAACAGAGTTACAACCGATTTAAATTCAATCTGCCGGGTTGTAACGCTGAGGTCGTCTGAAAGCTCTTTGGAACGAGTGTTCTGCGGGATCATCATGTTCGCAGCTTGGGACAATGCTTTTCTGACGGCCTGAAGGTTGCTGGATTCGGCAGGGATTGCCGTTCGTTCAATTTTGCTTTGCCGTCAAAAGCGACAGCAAGAGTTTTTTTTCATTTTCATTCAAACCCGATTGCAGGCTTTTCTGCTTGAGGGTTTCGATTTGTTTGTATTTTAACTCGTTAAGGAGTTTCTTCATGCCGATTTGGAAGTTCTCGCGGTCTTCTTCGCCTCCGCCTTCCATTTCTTCAGAATAGAGTGTCGATTGGAAGATTTGGTTCACGGTTTCTTCGTAAGGAGAACCGCGCATATACTCTAAAACCTGCGCGGTAGCAGGTACGGCGGCATGGCTTTTAATGGTTTCGGCGAGATTGGCAAGGCAGGCGAAATCGCCGTCCAATGCCACATAATCGGGCAGGTCTATATATGCAGCCCAATCCGGATTTATCAAGAGGCTGCGGATTTGCCGTTGCACCAGCGTCAACATGACAGGTTGTTTGACGGAAATCGGAGGCAGTTTGTAGCTTTTTTGTTTGACGTGCCGCTTCGGCGCTTCCTGCCCCAATAGTTGGGCGAGATTGTCGGAATCGATGCCGACCAGTTCGCTAAGCCGTTGTTTCAACAAATAAGCCAATGCCGGCGCGGTAATCTGCGCCAAAAGCGGCGAACTGGTTTTCACCAATTCCGCCTTACCTTCCTGCGTATTGAGATTGAGGTCGTCTGAAAGATGCTCCCAGAAATATTCCGACAAGGGCTTGCTTTGATTCAACAGCGCATCTTCAAATTGCGCTTTGCCGTAGGCGCGGATGTAGCTGTCGGGGTCGTGTTCTTCCGGCAGGAATAAAAAATGCAGCGATTTATCGTCTTTCAACTGCGGCAACGCGTTTTCCAGCGCGCGCCAAGCCGCCTTCCGCCCCGCGCTGTCGCCGTCGAAACAGAAATAAATACTGTCCGCCTGACGCATCAGGATTTTGACGTGTTCCGCCGTCGTCGCCGTGCCCAAAGCCGCCACGCCGTAGCCCACGCCGAACTGCGCTAGCGCGACCACGTCCATATAACCTTCGACCACCAAAATCCGACCTGCGTCTTTGACCGCAGCACGACCTTCATACAATCCGTAAAGGTTTTTCCCTTTATCAAACAAAGGTGTATCAGGCGAATTCAAATATTTCGGCTTCGAGTCGTCCAACACCCTGCCGCCAAAACCGATTACCTGCCCGCGCGGATTGCGGATAGGAAACATAATCCGATGACGGAAGCGGTCGTAATGCCGACCCTCATTGTCAATCACCATCCCCGTATCCACCAACGCGGTATTCGGGTACGGTTGGAACACTTGCGCCAAAGGCTGCCAGCCGTCGGGCGCGTAGCCCAAACCATAATGCGCGATGACTTCCGCGCTCAAGCCGCGCTTGTCCAAATAAGCCTTCGCTGCCGGATTGAATTTCAACTGTTGCGCATAAAAATCAGCCGCCGCAGCCGTCGTTTCCTCCAGCGTCTGCTGTTTTTTCTTACGTTCGGCACGGACTTCAGGATTGTCGTTCTGCCCGCGCACTTTAGGCACAGCCATGCCCACACGGTCGGCAAGAAACTGCACCGCCTCCGGAAATGACAGCCCCTGATGTTCCATCACAAAACCAATCGCCGAACCATGCGCCCCGCAACTGAAACAATGATAAAACTGCTTCGTCGGACTGACTGAAAACGACGGCGTCTTTTCCTTATGGAACGGACAACAAGCCATATAGTTCGCCCCGCCCTTCTTCAGCGGAACCTGCTCGTCGATAATATCGACAATATCGACTTTGGCCAGAAGCTCGTCAATGAAATCGGATGGAATCATAGTTCGGCGGATGCGTATGGACGGGACAAACGTTTTCAGACGACCTTTTATCTTAAAGGTCGTCTGAAAACGGAATCTCGAATCGGTTTGAAAACAAGGTTCGTATTATAACGTGTATTCAGGATAAAAATAGCACTCTTACAAAACCGACTTCTTAGCGGACAGCTTATGCAACATAAACCTTCGAGGTCGTCTGAAAATTCGTTTTCAGACGACCTCGGGTGCTTAAAACCTGTATTCTGCTTTGACGGTAAATTCGTTGCGTTTGTAGCGGTTCAGCCAGGACGAGCTTTTGTTGTCGGTGTGTTTGATGCTGAAAACGGGCGTGATGCCGCGGAAGGACGGACGGTCAAATTTGATGTCCAACTGATAGGTGCGTTCGAAATCATGGCGGCGGGTTTCCAGCCAGGCATGGTAGTCCTGATAGGCTGTTTTGCGCCAGATTGCCTGAAAGGTGGCGTCGATACCGGATTCAAAACGCTTGTTGACACCCGCACGCAGGCCGTGCCTACGGTAGGAATCCACTTTTTCGCGGCTGTTTTTGCGCAGGTAGTCGTAGCCGCCGAATACCAGCCAGTCTTTCGGCAGGGCGTAGATGGCGGTGGTGAACAGAAGCGTCTGCGGGCCGTTGAAATGTTTTAATTCACCGCGGTAGCGGTCGTATTTGTGGTCGAGCTGCACGCCCAGCGAGGCTTGGTCGGAAAAGGTACGGCTGTATGCCGTGCTGATGCCGGCACTGCTATCGCGCAGTTTGCCGCCCGACCATTCGTATTGCACCTGCGGGCCGATACTGAAGGAATGGTCTTTGCTCTGAAAACTGTAAGCGGGGCTGACGTTGATATTGTGTTCGCCGTATTCCTTGTTGCCGGGATAGAGCCGACCCCATGCGTAGCCGCCCAGTTGCAGGCCGTGGTGGCCGTTGAGCGATATGCGTCTGCTTAAGTTGGCTTCATATACCCACATCCGGTTTTTCAACGCATCGGGCGCGTAGGCATCAAGCTGTTCGTTGCGGCAGGACAGCATTCCGGCATCGTCCAGAATCGGCTGTCCGTTCGAATCGAAACCGCAGCTTGTCTGATTGCGGACAACCGTCGCGCCCGACGATTGGTTTAAATTGGTGTCGTAACCCGCGCCGAACGAAACCGAGCCGCTCCACGCATCGCGTTTCTTCAAAGCGTCGGCAAACACTTTGATTTTCTCATTGACGGCGGGCACTTCGGGAATATCGATGCCGTCGAACAATGCCGCCGATTCTTTGTTTTGTTTGTCTATAAACAGCAGCCGCGCCAAATCCAGGCGGCCGCGCAGAAATTCGGGATTTTTGCGGTAAAGCTCGCGGTATTTCGCCAGCGCGGCCTTCAAATCGTCGCGGAACACCGCCTGATTGGCCTCGGCAAACAGCACTATATCGGGATCGTAATCATCCTGACGGCGGTAAATGTCCAACAGCCGCGCCGTTTCCTCTTCGTTTTGCGCGTTGACTGCCTTCATCAGCGACAATGCCAAATCTTCGCCGTCCTGCACTTCTCCCGCGCCGAACTCGATCGCCGTATTGTCCGCTTCGTTCCTTTCCTGCTGCGCGCGGCGGAGTTCCGTCCCCTGTTTGAGCTGCATGAAACGGTCTTCCCTGTCGTCGGCAAACGCGTGGGGCAGCAGGCTGATAAAAAAAGGAAGGAGCAAAAGGCGTTTCATAAAATTCTTTCCTGTGTATCGGGCGGCTTTGTTTTTCAGACGACCTTTTCAAAGAAAAACTGACATTTCATCTTTACCGGGCAAGAGCATTGTTTATTTGAATGAAAGCACCTGCCGGGTCGTCTGAAAATGAGCTTCTCAAGCCCATCGAAACAGCATGCCTTCAAACTCACGGGCCGTTCGGAAAATACCGGCTTAAACGCATTGCGAAGCCCGATATTTCCGAACGGCCCTGTACGATGTGCATTGTGTGTCGAATGATTTGTGTTTTATAGGCGGACGGAATGGGAAACGACAAAAACCGTCCGCCTTATCGCATTATGATTCATTATTTGCCGGTTTTCGTACCGCCAAAGGCAGTGTTGTAGGCATGATTTCGACCAAACTCAGCAACGCCCGCAATCGCCGCGCCTTGATTGCCGAAGAAATGACCACGGGTCGTACCGGCCACTTTGTTTGCCGTAGCTTTACCTTCAAATGAAGCATGAGCCGTATTGATGACGGCATTGTTAACAGCAACTGTCAGACCCGTACGTTTCATTTCGCCGTTCAGCGTCCGTTTACCGAAATCGGCTTTCAGCGTACCGTTTAAGAGGGCTGTATTTTGCGTATGATATTGGTTGATACCCTTAACCGTATAAGTGGCAGTACCCGTAGTCGGCAGATTGGTGGTTCGACCCGTGCCGCTATAGAAGGCGGTGTAATTCGTACCTTTTGTACCGACAGCCGCACCAGGTGCAACATTAGACCAATCACCGAAATAGACATCTAAATTGCCTACTTGTGCGTAAGACAGACGACCTAATTTAGAATGGTCAGGCATTCTTGGAATCAGATGCCATGCACCGGTCATCCGATACAGATTGGCAACGGTAACCCCGTTTCTGTCCTTGCCGACTACACCGGGTGCCAACAATTTAACAGCTGGATTGTTTGCCACTTTATCCATTTTCGCAAATGCAACCGGTTTATTGTTGGCTACATTGCCTTTTGCAGTGCTATCGACAATCTTAATCGCCGCCTTATCTATATAAGTGGGGGTATCATTGTCAACACCTGTTTCCAAATGCTTGACATTGGCAGCTTTGATGGAATTTGTCGAATAAGAGGCAGGATTAGCAGCAAATACACAGGGAGCGGCGGAAACCGCACCCAACGCCAAGATGATTTTTGAAAGTTTCATAACATTTGCTCCAAAATAGGATTAAAAATACAAACCCTTCCAAAGATACGGAAAAATGACTGCTCCCGATCGTTCGTGAGAGGAGAGCTTGGGTCAAACCCTGCATCGTTTGAAAGTATTGAAACTATAAACCTAATAATAATTAATATAAATAAAAATTACTATCGTTTTTATAATTTGCAATATTTTGTAAATTTTCGAATAGTTTTGATTTTTTGTTTCAAAAAATCAGATTATAGAGCTAAGTAATTCCAATAATCTTAAAATTTCCCACTGATTCCGATTTTAATTGTCCGACCAGGTGCAGGCATATAGGAGCGGCTCATCGGGTCGAGGTAGTAGCGGTTGGTCAGGTTGCTGCCCACAAGCTCGGCGGTCAGATTTTTGCCGATTTTGTAGCGCAAATAGGCGTCCCATACGGCGACAGGCTGCCAGCGCATAGTATCGGTGTCCGCTTGAAGATTATAGTCATTGATACGGTTTAATTGATCGTAATATGCCTGCCATATGGTACGGCGGTTTTGATAGACACGGCTGTGGTAATGGAAGCGGATGCCGCTTTCCAGCTTGTTGCGGAAGAAGCGTCCGCCCAAGTCGGCATCAACCGACCAGCGCGGCTGAACCATACTGGCAAGATAGCCGTTGTCGGTCAAACCGCCGTAATTACATTCGGGAGCAGGAATAAATCCGCCGCCAGTCAAGTAACTGGAATCATGTACACTGGAAACGGCAAAAGATTTGTCGCAGACTTTATTTTTCAGTGTACGCAATACGCCTACGCCACCGAAAAATTTGCCGGTATCAAAGCGCGCCTGCAATTCCACGCCGGTACGGATTTGTTTGTCGAATTGCTCGAATTCAAAATTCTCGTCCCTGTCGATGATATTTTTGGTTTTATTGCGGAAGTAGTTGATGCGTAAATCCGCATTTTTCATTTTCGGAAACAGTCCAGTTAAATCATGAATGTAGCCGACTTCCCAGTTTTTGGCGTGTTCGGGCTGCCAACCGTATCCCATTCGTGCAAATGAACCCGCAGCAGTCGAGAAGCCATAAGTCCCCTCAAAAATACTGGGGAAACGTAGGGATTCGGTATAGCGCAGATAGGCTCGGGCATTATCGGTAAAATTGACGGCGGCTGAGAATGCAGGAGCCCATCCGCTGCCACCCTGTTTGTGGGCACGTTGTAGTTCAGCAGGGGTAATCGGGGATCTGTATATTTTGTCGCTACGAGGCATAAACATATATTTCTGAACTGTGCGCAGACTGTCCGGATCGTTTGGATCGTAGGCAGGATTGACGGTTTGGCTATGTAGATCGGGAACGGTAAACCAGGGGTTGTCAGCAGGATTCAGACGACCTCTATCGTCTTTACGCCAATAGTATGTCAGCTTATCCAGCTTTGGTCTGTTTACATCATTAAAGGGAGTGGGATTTAATATTGCCACCCCTCTATCATCTATTACGATACTGTCTCTTGCCGCATTGAATTCGTCATTGTTAACCGCATTCAGATAATCACGATATTCCTGCTCGGTTGCTACACGGGTAAACTGAAATACCTCACCTCGATTGACTTGTAAGGGATTGTTGTATTTATCAAATCCGGTTTTCAACCGATCGTTGTCATCCTGTATTTTGAAATTGGTATAGCGCGCTCCTGCCGTCAGAGTCAGCCAGCTCATCGGCTGGTAGCGGAAATTGAAACCAAAATTCCATTCTCTGCGCCTACCGTTCCTCGGCTCGCCAAATCCTGTCAACTGTGTATTGGTAACCAATTGCTTTGCTTCTATTTCTTCTCTGTATTTGTCCAAGCCGTCATGGCTCAATTCTTCTGAAAACTCATTACGCGATCTCAATTTTTCATTTTGGAAGTCACCCATCAGAGTCAACGTCAGCTTGTCATGCAGCTTCATGCGGTTGGAAAAATTGAAACCGTTGCGGGTATTGTTGGCATAGTAAGCATTGCCCTCTATGGTATTGAATCGCCCGTTGGTATTCGGAAGCTGTTCAACGACATCCGGTTTTTTCGTGTAACCCAATGCCTCATACATGCGCTTGGTTTCTTCATTGTAGGTATTCCAGCGACTCATCACAGTTTTCCACATCACTAAATTGTCCACCCTGTCTTCATACAGGGCATCGCCGGGCGAACCGCCTGCGGTATTGGTTTTGGATTTGGTACGGGTTGTCCACAATGATGCGCTCAAATCTATCCAGCGGCTACCCTCAGGTTTCCATGCATAATCGATATTGTAGGAACGCTGTTTCACCCATGCCCTTGGCCACTCCCCAATTTTATTTAAATTGTCGGGCGTACTGAAAATCGGGCCGATGACGCGGGAAGGCATGATTTCGCCGAAAGTGGAGTCGGTATGGCGCAGGCCGAATTTGAGCGTTTGGCGGTTCGGCAGGTGGAAGGTGGTTTTACCTACCCATGATTTATTTTCCAGCGAAGTATTGGTTACCTCTCCACCCGGATGATAAAAAAGTCCGATACGGGCAATATCGGGCGCGCCCAGCATGGCTTCACTACCGTAAAATTTTTCGCCTCTTGCAGCGGCATCCGCAATCTGCCTGTTTAATTCATTGACCGTTTCCATCGTCCAAGGACCGATATAGCCGTAGCGCTCCGCACCTTTTTTACCGGAAAAATAATTGCCTTTACTGCGGTAGGCATAGGCAAGCATGGCATCAAAATTGTCCTGCTTGGTGGCGGCGGCAATGCGGTAAGCTTTATCCTCCCCAAATCTATTGCGTCCGCTGAAACGCTGACTGACGCGGTCAGTATCGTCCAACATCGCCCGCCAAATACCGCCGAGTGCGACAGCAGGCGCATCCAATGTCCGATAATCGACTGATTTTTCATAGACATTGGTACGTTGTTTGATGGAATTATTGGAAGCCTCCGCCTTCACTTCAAATCCGTATTTCTGCCCTTCGGGGACAATATCGTCGGCATCGATGGTTTTCAAGGCGACGGAGCCGCCTATGCCGCTTTTCATATCACGGCTGAACGAGGGGCCTTTTTCGATGGAAACGCTGCTGATGATGTTGGGGTCGACGTAGTTGCGGTTGTTTGCGCCTGCGTAGCCGCGCCAGACGGTAATCGCCTGCTCGGTGCCGTCGATGGTAACAGGAATCCGTCCCTGTCCCTGTACGCCGCGTATATTTGGGTCCAGCGCACCGCTGTTGCGCGCGTCGCCGCTGTACACGCCGGACATACCGCTCAAAAGGTCGGATACGGTGTTGCCTTTGAAGGTTTCGACTTCGTTTTTGCTCTTGTAAAGATTGACGACTTCACGGGTATAAACTCGGTTTTTACCGATTTCGTCTTTATTGCGTGTGCCTTTGACGGTAACGGTATCTAGAATCACGGTCGGCGTATTATCGGCAGCATAAATGATGGGAGAAAAACCGATAGCGGCAATGCAGGCGGCAAGGGTGTTGACTTTGACTGGCTTCATAACGAATTCCTTGTGTGGCGGAATGTCAGACAGCGTCGTCTGAAAATTTTCAGACGACTTCGATTACCTAAAGCCCATATTCCGCTTTGACGACGAAGTTGCTGAATATGATCTTCCCAATATCGAAATATGGGGAAATCCTAATTTGAAATTACTTTAAAACTTGCCCGTTATCCCTATCCTGATCGTCCTGCCCGGTGCGGGCATGAAGGAACGGCTGAACGGGTCCATATAGTAGCGGTTGGTCAGGTTGGTACCCACCAACTCGGCGGTAATGTTTTTGTTGATGCGGTAGCGCAGATAGGCATCGACGACGGCCGTGGGGGTCCAACGCATATCTTCTATGCCGTCAGTATAATCTTTGACTTCGTCCGTAGCGGTGGCGTAGTGGTCGTTAACCGCCCGTTCGAAGCCGCGCCATGAGTCTACGCGGGTTTTATAGACGTCGCTGTGCCAGTGGAAGCGGGTGCCGACATCCAGTTTGTTTTTCAGGAAACGTGCGCCCAGCTCGGCATCGACCGACCAGCGCGGCTGCATCATGGATGACAGGTAACCATCGATTTTCACGCCGCCGGGGAAACAGGTCGGCGCGCGCAGCAGCGGTTTGCTGCCGCTGCTTTGAACATGCAATCTCAGCACGGTTGACTGTAATCGGTCAGTGAATGCGGCACCTTCGTCGCAGACGTCGTTGCGGATGGTACGGATGAGGCCGAGGCTGCCGTATACCTTGCCGGTATCGAAGCGGGCGGACAATTCCGCGCCAGAACGTATCTGCTTGTCGAATTGTTCGAATTCAAGCTGGTCGTTGCGGTCGATGATGTTTTTGGTGGTGTTGCGGAAATAGTTGATGCGGAAATCGGCCTTGCGCATTTTCGGGAACATTCCGGTCAGGTCGTGGATATAGCCGACCTCGAAATTTTTGCCGCGTTCGGGTTTCCATTGGTAGCCATAGCGGTTTACCGAGGTGGTGTTGAGCTGCGGGCTGATGGGAACACCTACGGTACCCTCGAAAATGCTGGGAAAACGCAGGGTTTGGGTATAGCGCAGGTAGGCGCGGGCATAGTCGGTCAGATTGAAGGTTACCGAGGCGGCGGGTGCCCAGCCGCTGCCTTTCTGCTTCAGCGCCTGCTGCTTCTGCGCCGGGGTCAGCGGGGTTCTGTAAGTAACGTCGCCTGCAAGTACGCCTGAACCCTCGGCCGTAAAGTTCTGAAATTTATTTACAAAACGCGGGCTGCTGGGATCAGCCGGATTATAGGCGGGGTTCTCGACACGGGTCAGCACTTTGGGATTGTTCAATACCGGATGGTCGGCCATATTCAGCTTGCCGTATTGGTCTTTGGTCCAATCGAAACGTACTTTTTTAGTATACATTGGTATACCCATACCGTCAGATCCTTCGGGAATGATTTTAGCATATGCATCCTGTATTTCTTGTGTCGCTTCGCATGTAGGAGACATGATGCAGGCATTGGCTTTTTGGTAGGCTTCGTAATCTTTTTTCGTTGCCACGACATCGGCTCTATATCGAAGCCCCCTGTGGGCTTCCAATTCACCGCCATTGTCTAAGAATTTTTTGACACTGTCGTCTTGCAGGGAGAAGTTGGTATAGCGCGCGCCTGCGGTCAGCGTCAGCCACGGGCGCGGTTCGAAGCGGAAATTGAAGCCGAGGTTGTATTCGCGCCGCCTGCCGTTGCGCGGGTAGGTGATAGTATCAAGAAATGAACTGGGATAGATCAAGTTTTGATCAAATTCCTTTTTGTAGCGGTTTCCATATAAATCGGCAAATTCGTTATGCGTTGCCAGTTTTTCGTTCTGGAAGTCGCCCAATACGGTCAGCTCGAGATTGTCGCGCAGCTTCATGCGGTTGGAGAAATTGAAGCCGTTGCGATTGTTGGTGGCGTAGAGCGCCTGCGCCTGGCGGGTATTGAAGCGGCCGTCGGTATTCGGCAGGCCTTCGTCCAAACCGGGCCTTTTGCGAAGGCCTTGAATCCAGTCGTCGGCAGCCGCATTCCATCCCACGTCGGTCCAAGCAATATCGCCGGGGACGCCGCCGGAGGAATTGGTTTTGGAGCGGGTGCGGGTGGTCCATAGCGAGGCGTTCAAATCAATCCAGCGGCTGCCTTCGGGCTTCCACGAATAGTCGATATTGTAGGCGCGCTGCTTGACCCACGCCTGCGGCCATTCGGCGATTTTGTTTTGGGAATTGACGTTTTCACCTTGGAAACCGCCGCCGCTGAGGATACGCGAGGGCATAACCTCGCCGAAGGTGGAGTGCGTATGGCGCAGGCCGAGTTTGATGCTCTGGTTGTTCGGCAGGCGGAAGGTGGTTTTTCCCAGCCAGGATTCGGTTTCCAGCGAAGTATTGGCTACTTCGCCCCCCGGCGTATAGAAGAGGCCGATAATGGGGGCTTCGGGGCTGAGTTCCTTTATTCCCCGTTCGTTCAGTCTGCGGAGGTTCTCGGCATTGTCGGCAGAATAATAACCGTAACGGTGCGCGCCTTTTTTGCCTGAAAAGTAATTGCCCTTGTTGCGGTAGGCATAGGTGAGTATGGCATCGAAATTTTCCTGTTTGGTCGCGGCTGCGATGCGGTAGGCCTTGTCTTCTGAAAATTTATGCTTGCCGCCGAAGCGCGGGGTTAATCTGTCGGAATCGTCGGCATAAAACCGCCAGTATCCGCCCATTACATTTAAAGGATTCTCCAAGGTACGGTAGTCCACGTTTTCGGCATAGGTGGCTTTGCGCGGCTTGATGGAATTGTTGCTGGTTTCCGCCTTGATTTCCACACCGTATTTCTGACCTTCAGGTACGATGTCGTCGGCTTCGAGGGTTTTCAGCGCCACCGAACCGCCGATGCCGCTTTTGACCTCGCGGTTGAACGACGGGCCTTTTTCCACATACACGCTGCTGATGATATTGGGATCGACATAGTTGCGGTTGTTTGCGCCGAACATGCCGCGCCAGACGGTAATCGCCTGCTCGGTGCCGTCGATGGTAACGGGGATGCGCCCCTGCCCTTGTACGCCGCGGATGTTAGGATCGAGCGCGCCGCTGTTGCGCGCTTCGCCGCTGTAGACTCCGGGCAGGCCGCTGAAGAGGTCGGATACAGTGTTGCCTTTGAAGGTTTCGACATCTTCCTTGCCTTTGTAGAGGTTGACGATTTCGCGGGTATAAACTCGGTTTTTACCGATTTCGTCTTTATTGCGTGTGCCTTTGACGGTAACGGTATCTAGAATCACGGTCGGCGTATTATCGGCAGCATAAATGATGGGAGAAAAACCGATGGCGGCGATGCAGGCGGCAAGGGTGTTGACTTTAACTGGCTTCATAACGGATTCCTTGTGTGGCGGAATGTCAGACAGCGTCGTCTGAAAATTTTCAGACGACCTTGGGAAGGTTTTGCCGCAAATCAATTGAAAGATGTATTTAATGATTTTGATTATTATTTGTATAATTTTTGATGATTTTAACAAGGTTTTAATGATGTGAGAACATTTATCCGATATATTCACATTCAACAACTAAAATATTTTTAAAACCTATTCTATTGTTTCAACATAAAAATATTTAATTTCTATATAAATAATCCAAATAAAAAAGTCGCCTGAATATGTCTTATCAGTCAGTTAAAACACTTTCTCACAATTCAAATGGGAAAGTCCTAACCAAGCCTGTAAGGTATTTTCAGACGACCTTTTAGTTGCCTGCTTCCATTCAGTGCCTCGGCTCTTCTTTCTCCTTTTGCACAAACTGCTCAATCAGTTTGCGCTTTTATCCTATGAAGAGAATAATGACCTTCATCCATCATCTATACATACGAGGGCAGGCATGAACTCTTTTGCATCATTGTTAAACCATCCTGATATTTCTTTTTCCCCGACTCCAGACAGTATCAAAGTCGATAATCCGGCAACGGGTGAGACTTTGGCGTTTGTCCGCACGACTCGTTCAGACGGCCTCAAGCTGCTGATTCAAAAGGCGGAGGCCGCACAAAAAATATGGGCGGCAAAAACTGCGTTGGAGCGCGCCGATGTGTTGTGGCGTTGGTATTTTCTGATAAAGGAAAACAAAGAAGAACTGGCGCGCATCATGACGATGGAACAGGGCAAAAGCCTGACCGAGGCGCGCGGTGAAATCGATTATGCGGCTTCGTTTGTGCGCTGGTTTGCCGAAGAAGCGCGGCGGATTGACGGCGATGTGCTGACAAGCGTGAAAGCGTCGCAAAAACTGGTTGTATTGAAACAGCCCGTCGGCGTTACTGCCGCGATTACGCCGTGGAATTTCCCGTCTGCGATGATTGCGCGCAAGGCCGCGCCTGCTTTGGCGGTGGGCTGCGCGATGATCGTCAAACCTGCGTCGCTCACGCCCCTGAGCGCGTATGCGCTCGCCTTGCTGGCTTACGAAGCGGGCGTGCCGCAGGATTTGCTGCCTGTTGTCAGCGGCCGCGCTTCGGAAATCAGCCATGAATTTGCCACGAACCCGACCGTGCGCAAAATCAGCTTTACCGGTTCTACCGAAGTCGGTGCGAAAATTTTTGCCGACAGCGCGGCGGACATTAAAAAACTCAGTTTGGAACTGGGAGGCAACGCGCCGTTTATCGTGTTTGACGATGCCGATTTGGACAAAGCCGTCGAAGGCGCGATCGCCAGTAAGTTTCGCAACAGCGGTCAGACCTGCGTCTGCACCAACCGCGTTTACGCCCAATCCGGCATTTACGACGAATTTTGCCGCAAATTAAGTGAAAAAGTAGCCGCACTCAAATTGGGCAACGGCTTGGATGAAGGCGTCAACCAAGGGCCGCTGATTGAGGAAAAAGCGGTGGAAAAAGTCGAGCAGCACATCGCCGACGCGCTATCCAAAGGCGCGGTTTGCCTGACCGGCGGTATACGCAGCGCGTTGGGCGGAACGTTTTTCGAACCGACTGTCTTAAGCGGCGTAACGGCGCAAATGGCGGTGGCGCGCGAAGAAACCTTCGGGCCGTTGTGTCCCGTGTTCTGCTTTGAAACCGAAGCCGAAGTCATCGCGGCCGCCAACAATACGGAATACGGTTTGGCGGCCTACCTCTTCACCGCCGACACTGCCCGCCAATGGCGCGTCGGCGAAGCCTTGGAATACGGTATGGTCGGCATCAATACCGGCTTAATCAGCAATGAAGCGGCACCTTTTGGCGGCGTGAAACGCAGCGGTCTGGGACGCGAAGGCAGCAAATATGGTGCGGACGAATATTTGGAATTGAAATATTTGTGTATCGATGTGGCGAATTGAGTTTAGTCTCAGGAGGTCGTCTGAAAACGTAACTTCAGCAAGATAATCGCCCTATCTTCTAACTCACCCGACAACTTCAATATTGCCAGATCTAAACTCTGGACAAACAATTTTTTGAAGCCGCAATCGGCTCCGTAGTACCTACGTTTCCTGCGGCATAGAAATTAGCATAAAATTGTATTGTGAAACTTTTTCATCACCAATAAAAAAACCGACCTCTCAAAGGTCGGTTTTTTATTTTTCGCTGAAATACGAAATGGTGATTATGAATACGCTTCCAAATCTGCCAAAATTTGATTCAGGCTATCCTTGACTTCTTCCGCCTTTGCAGCGGGATTACCGTTTGCATCCAAAGAATCACGGCTGAAGCTGTCGACATAAGGCGCAAATGTATCTTTCAGCTTCAACAGTTTCACCACATCGGAACGGGTGTAACGATCGCCGCCGTAACCGACAACAATACCGTTCTCATGTTGCCACTGGGCAAATTGTGACGGGCTGATTTGCACCAGTTCGCACATTTCGTCCAGCGAAAAATAACGTTTTGCAGGAATAACGGGATTAGCGTTGTTTGTCATAGTAATGCTCCACCATGCCTTTGAGTTTTTGGCTGGCATGGAAAGTGACTACGCGGCGGGCGGTAATCGGTACTTCTTCGCCGGTTTTCGGATTACGGCCGGGACGTTGCGGTTTGTCGCGCAACTGGAAATTACCGAAACCGGAAATTTTGATTTCTTCGCCGCGTGCCAAAGTGCTGCGGATTTCTTCAAAAAAGAGTTCGACGATTTCTTTGGCATCGTTTTTGGTTACATTGCTGACTTTATCTACCAAAATATCGGCCAATTCGGCTTTAGTTAATGTCATATTATTACCTTCTGTTGTAACAGGTGCAGATTATTACCAATTTCTATTTAAAATTCAAGCGAATATTTATTTTTTAGCTGCGAAGTTGCGCTCCCGCAGCAGTTGCCGCGTCAATCAGTTTTCCGATAACCGGCTCGACTGTTTCATCCGTCAGCGTGTTTTCCATATCCTGCAAAATCACTTTGACCGCCATGCTCTTCATCCCTTCAGGCAAGCCTGTACCTCGATACACGTCAAATACGCTGATTTCCTGTACCAACTTGTTTGCCGCGCCTTTCAAGGCGGCCAACAAATCATCATGGGTCATGGTTTCAGGCATCACAAACGCCAAATCCCTGCGCACCGGCTGGAATTTCGATACTGCCTGATAGCGCGTTTTTTCCCGTTCCAACACGGCTGACATGTCGATTTCAAATACCAGCGGCGCTTGCGGCAAGTCGTATTTTTGCAGCCATTTCGGATGTAATTCACCGACAAAACCGATGACTTGGCCGTCTGAAACGATATTGGCGGCGCGGCCGGGATGCAGGGCGGGATGTTCGGTTTTGATGAATTCAACTGCTTTGTTTTTCAACAGATTTTCCACATCCGCCTTGATGTCGTAAAAATCCGCGTTGCGCGTTTTCTCGCCCCATTGTTCGGGCATCACCGCACCGTACCACAAGCCGCCGATGCGCTCGTTTTGCACAAACTGGCCGTCTGAACCTTTGCTGAACACGCGGGCGATTTCAAACACGCGCACGCGGCTTTGCTTGCGGTTCAGATTGTTCTGCAAAATTTCCACCAAGCCGCCGATGAGCGTGGAACGCATCACAGCATACTGCGCCGCCAGCGGGTTTTGCAGGCGGATGGGGTTGGCGTTGGCGGCAAAATCGAGTTCCCACTGCTCGTCAACGAAGGCATAGCTGACCACTTCGCGGTAGCCGCGCGCCGCCATTTCGTTATAAACGGCAAAACGCGGACGGCGGGTTTCGGGCAGCGCCAGCATTTTCAGACGACCTGACGTGTAATCGTCGGGGATATTTTCATAGCCGTAAACGCGACCGATTTCTTCAATCAAATCGGCCTCAATTTCGATGTCGAAACGGAAGCTCGGCGCGGTAACGCGGAAGCCTTCCGCCGTTTTTTCAGGCTGCAAGCCCAAGTGCTGCAAAATGGTTTTCACCTGTTCGGCGGGAATGTCCACGCCCAACACGGTTTTCAGACGACCCAAACGCAGCTCAACCTGTTTCGCTTCAGGCAATTCGCCCTGCGCTTCCACCATTTCGCCTGCCGCACCGCCGCAGA
Source organism: Neisseria sp. HMSC064E01 (assembly GCF_001808875.1). Lineage (NCBI taxonomy): Bacteria > Pseudomonadati > Pseudomonadota > Betaproteobacteria > Neisseriales > Neisseriaceae > Neisseria > Neisseria sp. HMSC064E01. Next base: position 35,935 of record NZ_KV794935.1, on the reverse strand, counting down.
TTTGCAAAACCAATTCGGTAGCGCGTTCGATGGCGTCAGCCTGCAAACGGTAATCCACGCCGCGCTCAAAGCGGAACGACGAATCTGAGCCGAAACCGTATTGACGCGATTTCCCTGCGATGATTTCAGGCGCAAACCAAGCCGCTTCCAGCACGATATTTTGTGTGTCGTCTGAAACCGAGCTTGCCGCGCCGCCCATTAGACCCGCCAAGCTCAACGCGCCTTTTTCATCGGCCACCACCAGCGTGTTTTCAGACAGAGAGACGGTTTTCTCGTTCAGGCATTCCAGCGTTTCGCCTTTACGCGCGCGGCGGATGTGCAGGCTGCCTGAAAGTTTGTCGGCATCGAAAACATGCATCGGCTGACCAATTTCCAGCATCACATAATTGCCAATGTCCACCAGAGCGGAAAGGCTGCGGATACCGCTGCGCTCCAAACGCTGCTTCATCCAATCCGGCGTAGCGGCGCGCGCATTGACATTTTCAATCACGCGGCTGATAAAGCGGCCGCAATCGGCAGGCGCATCAATCTGCACGGGCTGTTTGCGGCTGCCCGTGATTGGCGCGGCATGGATTGCAGGCTGCTTGAACGCGCAACTCGTCAATGCGGACACTTCACGCGCAATGCCTTTGATGCTCAGGCAATCGGCACGGTTCGGCGTGATTTTCAGCGTGAATACCGTATCGTCCAAATCCAAATATTCACGGATGTTTGCGCCGACGGGAGCATCTTGCGGCAAAATATGCAGGCCGTTCACGCCGTCGTCAGGCAGACCGAGTTCGTCGGTAGAACACAACATTCCGTTCGACACCACGCCGCGCATCTTGGTCGGCTTGATTTTGAAATTGCCCGGCAACACCGCGCCCGGCAGCGAACACGGTACTTTGATGCCCGCTTTCACATTCGGCGCACCACACACAATCTGCACCAACTCGCCCGTACCCGCATCGACTTGGGTAACGTTCAAACGGTCGGCATCAGGATGTTTTTCAACGGATTTCACTTCGGCAATCACCACGCCTGTAAAAGCCGGCGCGGCAGTCTCGGCTTCTTCCACTTCCAAGCCGGACATGGTTAACAGATGTTCCAGCTTATCAGCGGAAAGTTCGGTATCGGCTTGGATTTTCAGCCATGAGTAGGAGAATTGCATGTTATGTTCTCAATCAACTAATTAACTTTTGTTTTAGTGGTTTTTTAGACGGCGTTTAAGGCTACCTGAAAATGTGCAGGCTGCTTTTACTTTGTTGAAGTCAATGCTCTCAGGTAGCCTTTGCTTTGGGATTGCAGCCGTTTATTTCAAAGTAGCCTGCAACATGGTATCCAAATATTTTGGCAGCTTGTCCACCGTCAAAATCTCATCGAACTCACTGCTAAATCGCGCAGGATATTGTGGCTCAAAATCGGTAACAGTCTTTAGAAATTGTGCGAAATTGGGATTTTTATCCGCCAATTCGTACACCACCGAATAATCCATTTTCTCTTTAAATCTCGCAGGCGACAAAATTGCACTTTTCTCAATATTATCAATATTCAAATGGATAATTCCAATACCAAAACTCTGGCTTAGCTTTTGCAGTGCCTCAATAAACTGACTGTCCTGTTTAATGTGTAAAGCCACCAAATAGCCTTCGTTCGCCCAACTGGAATTACTCACCGCCTGAAAGAAATATTCCTTGTAATTGGAAGTATTTAATTCTTTTTTCAGCTCAAACGAAAAAATCTTGATTGGTGAAATATCAAATTTCTTAATAAACGGCAACACATTGTTTTTCTGATAATTAGCGTATTCAAAATTCACCGCCACCATATCAGGATACAGCCATTTATCTTCGCCTTTCTGCCCTTTGGAACTTTCTTCGTGAAAAATCGTTTTAGGATAGGCTTGGAAATAATCACTGTGTTTTAAAAAATGTGCCAAAACTGGGTGCAAATCGCGTTCGTGGAACGTGGATTTCTTGGTATGAGTACGGGAGACAGACTGCTTTGAGGCGTGGTTAAACTGGTGTTTTAAAATGTATTGCTTAGGCTTGGTATTTGGGATCTCGACAAAATGCTCTTTATCGGTACGAATCCGTGCGTTAAATGTGGCAGACGGCGTTTTACCCGAGAATGTCTGCGTTTTCTCATCAAATGTTTTTAACTGAAAATGCAGTTTATTCTGTAAGACAAATTCCCACAATTCAGTTGGCGTTATCGGACGATTCACCATTTCCATTGCCGACACCGCTAATTCTACAAACCCTAGTTTTTCGTCATCCATGCTCTAACTCCATTCAAATGGCAAAGGCTAACCTGAAAACAAGTACAGGCTGCTTTTTTCATTTTCGGATAATCTGCACAATCATTTCGCAAACTGCTTTAAAAAGTTCAAATCGTTATCAAAAAACAGTCGCAGATCGTTCACGTTGTAACGTAACATGGCGAAACGGTCGAGGCCAATGCCGAAGGCGAAACCGGTGTATTTTTCGGGATCAATATTCACGTTTTTCAACACGTTGGGATGCACCATGCCGCAGCCGCCGACTTCCAGCCATTTGCCGTTTTCGCCCATGATGTCGATTTCGGCGGACGGCTCGGTAAACGGGAAGAAAGATGGACGGAAACGCACTTGCAAATCATCGCGTTCGAAAAAGCGGCGGATAAAATCGGTGAACACGGCTTTCAAATCGGCGAAAGTTACGCCCTCTTCTACCCACAAGCCTTCAGCTTGGTGAAACATGGGCGAGTGCGTAGCGTCGCTATCCACGCGATAGACACGGCCTGGGGCGATAATGCGGATGGGCGGCTCTTTTTTATCGAGCATATAGCGGATTTGAATCGGGGAAGTATGTGTGCGTAAAACATCGCCGTTTTCAACGTAGAACGTATCCTGCATGGCGCGGGCCGGGTGATTTGCGGGGATGTTCAGGGCTTGGAAGTTGTGGAAATCGTCTTCGATTTCCGGTCCGTCTGCCACTTCAAAACCCATGCCGTGAAAGAGTTCGACCACGCGCTGCAAAGTCAGGGTTACGGGATGCAGACCACCATTTTCCTGCGCGCGTCCGGGCAGGGTAATATCGAGTGCTTCGGCGGCAAGTTGGGCTTGGAGTTTGGCTTCGTTGAGCGCATCACGTTTATTGTTAAAGGCCGTCTGAAACTGGTTTTTGCATTCATTGATATGCGCACCTATGGTTTTGCGCTCCTCAGGCGACATTTGACCTAAGGTTTTCAGAAGTCCGGTCAACTCGCCAGTTTTACCAAGATAACGGGCTTTGATTTGTTCTAGAGCGTTGAAGTCTTGCGCAGCCTCTACTGCGGCAATGCCTTCTGCAACGATACGGTTTACATTTTCCATAGTGGTTTTATCGTCTGTCGGTTGATAATGGGTCGTCCGAAACAATGAGGCCGCCTGTATGGTTTGGTGTTGCCAAACTTTTCAGACGACCTTTTATCGTTTACGGCCAATCCGTTTGATAGAATCGGCGTATTTTAGCGCAAATCAATTCAAAAAAATAGACTTTAAAGAAAGAAAATCAATCACATAGACTTTCTTTAGACAAAGAAAAAAGGAAGCCCTAGCTTCCTTTTCAAATTTTTTTGGATTAAGCAGCCAAAGCAGCTTTGGCTTTCTCAACCAATTGTGCAAAAGCGGCTTTATCGAATACAGCCAGATCAGCCAATACTTTACGGTCGATTTCGATAGAGGCACGTTTCAGACCGTTCATGAATTTGCTGTAAGACAGACCATTTTCACGGGCACCTGCATTGATACGGACAATCCACAGTTGACGGAATTGGCGTTTGCGTTGACGACGGTCACGGTATGCGTATTGACCGGCTTTCATTACCGCTTGTTTAGCAACGCGGTATACGTTTTTACGACGACCGCGGTAGCCTTTGGCTAACGCGAAGATTTTTTGGTGACGGGCACGAGCGGTTACACCGCGTTTTACGCGTGGCATATTCTAAACTCCTTAAGCGTAGGGTAACATTTTAGCAACAGAAGCCAAATCGCGATCGTTTACCATAGAGGTACCGCGCAGTTGGCGTTTGTTTTTAGTGGTCTTTTTAGTCAAGATGTGGCGTTTGAACGCATGAGCGCGTTTTACACCGCCGTTACCCAGTACTTTGAAGCGTTTTTTCGCGCTAGACTTGGTTTTCATTTTAGGCATGGGAAAACTCCATTCGTTATTAGATAAGGCATTAGGGGGTTTTAAAACATCGATTTCAAACACTTGAACCCAAAATGCCACGGTTTTTGCCGCCAATCAAAAGCTTACTCCGAAGCGGCAATCGGAGTAAGCCGAGAATTATAACTTTATTTTTTCTTCGGTGCAATCATCATCACCATTTGACGGCCTTCCATTTTGGGGAAGGATTCGATTTGAGCCACTTCCGCCAAATCCTCTTTTACGCGTTCTAAAAGTTGCGCACCGAGTTGCTGGTGAGCCATTTCACGACCACGGAAACGGAGTGTTACTTTGACCTTATCACCGTCAGCCAAGAAGCGGTTGATGTTGCGCATTTTAATTTGATAATCGCCTTCATCTGTCCCCGGACGGAATTTAATTTCCTTAATTTGTACCTGCTTCTGGTTTTTCTTGGCTTCGTCGCGTTTCTTGGCTTGCTGGTATTTATATTTACCATAATCCATCAGTTTGCATACAGGTGGCTTGGCAGTAGGGGAAATCTCTACCAAATCCACATCCTGCTCTTCGGCCATAGCCAAAGCTTCACGAACCGATACGACACCAAGCTGTTCGCCTGACTCACTGATTAAACGCACTTCTTTAGCGGTAATTTCGCCATTGATTCGTGCTTCGCGTTCTTGAGCGATGATGAATACTCCTATAAAAATTAATGGTTGACGAGGGCGTCTGCGATTTCTTGCTGCAGTTGTGCAATGAAATCATCCAAATCCAAAGAACCCAAGTCTTCTGCTTTGCGGCGCACGGCCACTTTGTTTTCCTGCTTCTCTTTATCGCCGACAACGATTTGATAAGGGAAGCGGTATTGGCTGTTATCGCGGATTTTGTAACCGATTTTTTCGTTACGCAAATCCAGCTCTACACGGAAGCCTGCGGCTTGCAATTTGGCAGCCACTTCACGGCAGTAATCTGCTTGATTTTCGGTGATATTCATAATCACCATTTGAACCGGCGCCAACCACAACGGGAAAGAACCTGCATGGTTTTCAATCAAAATACCGATAAATCGTTCCAAAGAACCCAAAATGGCGCGGTGCAACATTACCGGACGGGTGCGGTCGTTGTTTTCGGTTACATATTCTGCATCTAAACGTTCCGGCAATACAAAGTCCAGTTGCAGAGTACCACACTGCCAAGAACGTCCCAATGCGTCTTTGACGTGATATTCGATTTTAGGTCCGTAGAACGCACCTTCACCCGGCAATTCGTCCCATTCCACGCCACAAGCAGTCAATGCTTCGCGCAAACCTTGTTCTGCCTTATCCCATACGTCGTCTGAACCGGCACGCTTCTCAGGACGCAGTGAAAGTTTGACGGACACATCATGGAAACCGAATTGCTTGTAAATACGAACCAGCAATTCATTGAATGCGCGCGCTTCGCTGACAATTTGATCTTCGGTACAGAAAATATGCGCATCGTCTTGTACAAAACCGCGGACACGCATCAGTCCATGCAGTGCGCCACTCGGCTCGTTACGATGGCAAGAACCAAATTCTGCCAAACGCATCGGCAAATCGCGGTACGAACGCAAACCGTTATTAAAAATCTGAACATGTCCCGGACAGTTCATCGGTTTAACCGCGTATTCGCGTTTTTCCGAACTGGTTACGAACATATTGTCTTTGTAGTTATCCCAGTGACCGGATTTTTCCCAAAAGGTTTTATCCATGATTTGGGGGGTTTTGACTTCCTTGTAACCGGCGGCATTCAGCTCTTTACGCATATGCTGCTCAATAGTCTGCCACAAAGCCCAACCTTTGGGATGCCAAAACACCATACCCGGCGCTTCGTCCTGCAAGTGGAACAAATCCAGTTGCTTGCCCAATTTGCGGTGGTCACGTTTTTCTGCTTCTTCAATACGCTGGATATAGGCTTTTAATTCGTCTTTCGTCGCCCAAGCAGTACCATAAATACGTTGCAGCATTTCATTATTGCTGTCGCCGCGCCAATATGCGCCTGCCAACTTGGTCAGCTTGAAGTTTTTCAGGAAGCGGGTGTTCGGAACGTGCGGACCACGGCACATATCGACATATTCCTGATGATGATACATACCCATTGCTTCAACTTCGGGCATATCTTCAATCAGGCGCAGCTTGTATTCTTCACCACGATCTTGGAAAATTTTGATGGTTTCGGCGCGCGGAGTCATGATTTTGATTACATCATAATCCTGAGCAATCAATTCTTTCATGCGCTCCTCGATAGCGGCAACATCTTCAGGCGTAAACGGTTTTTCCGTTGCGATATCGTAATAAAAGCCCTCTTCAATGACGGGGCCGATAACCATTTTTGCATTAGGATAGAGCTGCTTGACTGCGTGACCGACAAGGTGGGCGCAAGAGTGGCGGATGATTTCAACGCCTTCTTGGTCTTTCGGGGTAATGATTTGGACGGTTGAATCTTCGGTAATCGGATCGCACGCATCGACCAATTTGCCGTTTACCTTACCCGCCACCGTCGCCTTCGCCAAACCTGCTCCGATAGACGTGGCAATCTGTGCCACGGTAACGGGCGATTCGTATTGGCGGACTGAGCCGTCCGGCAAGGTAATGTTCAACATCAAAAAAGCTCCAAAACATTAAAAAATAACGGCATAAATGCCGTTTGGGAAATTTGGTAGGCACGATTGGATTCGAACCAACGACCCCCACCATGTCAAGGTGGTGCTCTAACCAACTGAGCTACGTGCCTGTTTAACAGGGTTCGGATTATAGACGATACTTTGACGCGATGGCAAGCATGAAAATGAGGTTTCAGACGACATTATCGGAACATTGTGATTTTTTTGAAACATTTTCAACAGTGAACATCTCGATACGAATAAGGTCGTCTGAAATATTCAAACACCGCTATTGCGATGAAAATCCTTTATAATCCCGTTTTTTACCTCAATCGTTTGACTGCACGGCGGCTTCGCACTCCGTTTTCAACATTATAGATACAACCTATGCTCAAGTTTACCTTACACAAAAAAGACGGTCATGCCCGACGTGGCACGCTGGAACTGAACCACGGCAAAATCGAAACGCCCGTATTTATGCCGGTCGGCACTTACGGCTCGGTTAAGGCGATGAATCCGCAAAACCTGCACGACATCAAGGCACAAATTATTTTGGGCAACACTTACCATTTATGGCTGCGCCCCGGTTTGGAAGTCATCGAACAATTCGGCGGTCTGCACGAATTTATCGGCTGGGACAAACCCATTCTGACCGACTCGGGCGGTTTTCAGGTTTTCTCGCTCTCCGATATGCGCAAACTCACCGAAGAAGGCTGCACCTTCCAAAGCCCGATTAACGGCGACAGACTCTTCCTCTCGCCCGAAATCTCCATGAAAATCCAGACTGTACTCAATTCCGACATCGTGATGCAGTTGGACGAATGCACACCGGGCGAAGCAACGCACGAGCAGGCGCAAAAATCCCTGCAAATGAGCCTGCGTTGGGCAGAACGCAGCAAAAAAGCCTTTGAAGATTTGAAGAACCCGAATGCCCTATTCGGCATCGTGCAAGGCGCGATGTATGAAGATTTGCGCGAAGAATCACTGCGCGGCTTGGAACAATTCGACTTCCCCGGCCTTGCCATCGGCGGTCTGTCCGTCGGCGAACCCAAACCCGAAATGTACCGCATGCTACGTGCCGTCGGACCGATGCTGCCCGAACACAAACCGCATTATCTGATGGGCGTCGGTACCCCCGAAGACCTCGTTTACGGCGTGACGCACGGCGTGGATATGTTCGACTGCGTCATGCCCACCCGTAATGCACGCAACGGCTGGCTGTTCACCCGTTTCGGCGATTTGAAAATCAAAAACGCCAAACACAAACTCGACAAACGCCCGATAGACGAAAGCTGCACCTGCTACGCCTGCCAAAACTTCAGCCGCGCCTACCTGCACCACCTGCACCGAGCCGGCGAAATCTTGGGCGCGCAACTCAACACCATTCATAACCTGCACTTCTATCAAGTCATCATGGCGGAAATGCGCGAAGCCATCGAGCAAGGAAAATTTGCCGACTGGCAGGCGCAATTCCATGAAAACCGCGCCCACGGAGTGGATTGAGATTTAACTATGCTTATCGAGGTCGTCTGAAAACGTTATATTCAAGTAAACCCCGTTTTCAGACGACCTTGCTGTTATAATGCAAACATTAATTTACATTATTTGAGAGTGCGATATGTTTACCCAAGCAGCCCAAGAATTGACCACCGTCCGCGACATCCTGCGTTTCGCCGTCAGTCGTTTCAACGATGCCGGTTTGTTTTTCGGGCATGGCTCGGACAACGCACACGACGAAGCCGCCTACCTGATCCTGCACACCCTCAACCTGCCGCTGGACACGCTGGAACCTTACCTCGATGCCAAGCTGTTGCAAAGCGAGAAAGAAGAAGTATTGGCAGTACTGGAACGCCGCGCAGTCGAACACATCCCCGCAGCCTACCTCACCCATCAGGCATGGCAAGGCGATTTCGATTTTTATGTTGACGAACGTGTTATCGTACCGCGCTCGTTTATTTACGAATTGCTCGGCGACAACCTTACCCCTTGGATAGAACACCCCGAATTGGTTCACCGCGCATTGGATTTGTGTACCGGCAGCGGCTGCCTCGCCGTCCAAATGGCACACCACTACCCTGCCGCCGAAATTGATGCCGTCGATTTGAGTTTGGACGCGCTGGAAGTAGCCGCCATCAACATTGAAGATTATGGTTTGGAAGAGCGTATCAACCTGATTCACACCGATTTGTTCGAAGGCTTGGAAGAGACATACGACCTGATTATTTCCAACCCGCCTTATGTCGATGCCGAATCGGTCGATATGTTGCCCGACGAATACCTGCACGAACCCGAACTTGCTTTGGGCAGCGGCGAAGACGGCTTGGACGCCACCCGCCAAATCCTGCTGCACGCAGCCAAATACCTCAACCCCAAAGGCGTACTGCTGGTCGAAATCGGACACAACCGCGACGTATTGGAAGCCGCCTATCCCGAGCTGCCGTTCACTTGGCTGGAAACCAGCGGCGGCGACGGATTCGTATTCTTGCTGACCCGCGAGCAATTGCTGGGATTGGAATAATCTCTTGCCGATTTTGATACGGCCGAAAATCTTCTGCATATAGGTTTTTGGCCGTATTTTCATGATTGCGCTCGCCCCAAACTATTATAGTGGATTAACTTTAAATCAGGACAAGG
>NZ_KV794935.1:0-26451 GCF_001808875.1 Neisseria sp. HMSC064E01 | reverse complement strand
CGTACTGGTTTAAAGTTAATCCACTATATTATTAACGTTGAACATATCCGTTTAATCTGTTTTCAGACGACCTCCCTATACACAAATTCAATATTCCAATCGGAACCATTTCTTATATTTATTGTCTGTATTTCAATAAGCATTCATAAAAATATTATATTTAACCCGCATGACCTGATGGATTATAATGACGAATAACAGCCGGAATATGCTTTATTCAAATATTATCGACTTGACGACTCAACTAAATACCTATTATTTACATCTCCGCCACATCGGAACAACCAGACAATGAACCACTTTTGGACAAACAGCCTGACCGCCTGCATCCTGCTTGGCGCGTCGCTTCAAGCTTCGGCACAAACCCACTCCGTTTATTTCAATCAAAACGGCAAAATTACCGCCACAATGTCATCGGTAGCTTACGTCCGCCAATACACCGTCGAATCCGGCGTAGCGCAAGTGCAGGACTTTTACTATCCGTCCATGAAAAAATATTCCGACCCGTATGAAATACCGGCGGCGCAGATCAAAACCTTCGTTCCCGTCCTCAACAACGGTACTTTGACACTCTGGCATTTCAACGGGCAAAAGAAAATGGTCGGCAGCTACCGCAACGGCAAACCGAACGGCGAATGGACCAACTGGTATCCCAACGGTAAAAAATCGGCAGTCATGCCATATCTGAACGGCTTGAGCGAAGGCGTCGGCTCGCGCTATTACCGCAACGGCACGAAAGAAAGCGAAATCCAGTTCAAACACGACAAGGCAAACGGCTACTGGAAGCAATGGTATCCCAACGGCACACCGAAAACCGAAATGACCATGGTCAACGACAAGCCGACCGAAATCACGAGTTGGGACGAAAACGGCCGCGCCCTTTCTGAAATTACCATTACCAACGGCAAACGAAACGGCGTTGTTTTAGAATGGTATGACGACGGTTCTAAAAAATCCGAGACGGTTTACGCCAACGACCAAGTGGTGAAAAAAACCAACTGGGACAAAGAAGGTTATGTGATTGACTAACAAAAAAGGGAAACGATACGTTTCCTTTTTTTGTTTAAACAGTAAGGTCGTCTGAAACCGACCATTCCCAACGCTGCAGAATTTACATTTAAATATCAACCGCTCCCCTTGTTCCTTTACAGATTTCGTTTAAAATACAACCCAAACAACAACTATTCAAATTACATAAAACTATGCGCTATTACGGTACGATTACACGCTGGAATGACAACCGCCAATTTGGGGCTATCCGCGAAGAAAGCATGGGAACTGAAGTATTCGCCCCGCTTTCCGCCTTTACTACACTGACGCGTCCACCTGCCGAAGGTCAGCGCGTATCGTTTGACATCGTTAAAGGCAGGCGCGGACGCGACGAAGCTGAAAATATCTGCTTCTCCCTTGACTGCGTCGATGAATTCGACTTTTTCGCCCCTGAGCCTGAGCCGTATAAAAAAGCCTTCTCCAAACTCTTGCTGCTTATCCCTATCATCGCCCTGCTTGCCGCCAGCGGATGGTTTGGCTGGGATTATTGGCAGAAATACCAGCAACAAGCGAAAGCGGCAGCTGCCATGCCGCCGGAGACGATGGTGGAAGAAGTTTCAGCAAAGATGAATGCCGAACGCAAGGCATGGCTGGATGCGGTAAACAGTCGTGGTCGCACAAATGCTAAACATAAATCTACGAATACTCAAAAATCTGATCACTCCACTGTCTCTTCAACATCAAAAAGCGAATTCAAATGCGATGGTCGTCAATATTGTTCTCAAATGACTTCCTTAAGCGAGGCAGAATTCTTCGTTAAATTCTGTCCGAATACCAAAATGGACGGCGATCATGATGGTATTCCATGTGAAAACGACAGCCGTTGGCATTAATCTCTCTTTTTTCCTGTACAAAAGGTCGTCTGAAAACCCAAATCCAAGGTTTTCAGACGACCTTTCACCTTAACCCTGTTTCAACACCCCAAATTCTTTTAAAATACCGCCTGATTTGAATTTAACCGAGAGACCGAACTTCATGAACCTACATCAAACCGTCGAACGCGAAGCCGCCACCGCCTTTGCCGCCGCAGGCATCACCGACAGCCCCGTTGTCTTGCAGCCGACCAAAAATGCCGAACACGGCGATTTCCAAATCAACGGCGTGATGGGTGCGGCGAAAAAAGCCAAACAAAATCCGCGCGAGTTGGCGCAAAAGGTTGCCGAAGCATTGGCGGGCAATGCCGTGATTGAAAGCGCGGAAGTGGCCGGCCCGGGCTTCATCAACCTGCGCCTGCGCCCCGAATTTCTCGCCCAAAACATTCATGCGGCTTTAAACGACGCGCGTTTCGGCGTGGCAAAAACTGACAAACCGCAAACCGTCGTCATCGACTATTCCTCACCCAATCTGGCGAAGGAAATGCACGTCGGCCATCTGCGTTCCAGCATCATCGGCGACAGCATTTCGCGCGTGTTGGAATTTATGGGCAACACCGTCATCCGCCAAAACCACGTCGGCGACTGGGGTACGCAGTTCGGCATGTTGGTCGCTTATTTGGTTGAACAGCAAAAAGACAATGCCGCGTTTGAGTTGGCGGATTTGGAGCAGTTTTACCGCGCCGCCAAAGTGCGCTTTGACGAAGATGCCGCTTTTGCCGATACCGCGCGCGAATACGTTGTGAAGCTGCAAGGCGGCGATGAAACCGTGTTGGCGTTGTGGAAACAGTTTGTCGATATTTCGCTCTCGCACGCCCAAGCCGTTTACGACACGCTGGGCTTGAAGCTGCGCCCCGAAGACGTGGCGGGCGAATCGAAATACAACGACGATTTGCAGCCCGTGGTCGATGATTTGGTTCAAAAAGGTCTGGCGGTCGAAGACGACGGAGCGAAAGTCGTGTTCTTGGACGAGTTTAAAAACAAAGCAGGCGAACCCGCCGCATTTATCGTGCAAAAACAAGGCGGCGGCTTCCTCTACGCCTCCACCGATTTGGCATGCCTGCGCTACCGCATAGGCCGTCTGAAAGCCGACCGCCTGCTGTACGTCGTCGACCACCGCCAAGCCCTGCACTTCGAACAACTTTTCACCACTTCCCGCAAAGCAGGCTATCTGCCTGAAGATGCAAAAGCCGAGTTTATCGGCTTCGGCACCATGATGGGCAAAGACGGCAAACCGTTCAAAACGCGCAGCGGCGACACCGTAAAATTGGTTGACCTGCTGACCGAAGCCGTCGAGCGCGCCACTGCTTTGGTGAAAGAAAAAAATCCCGAATTAGGTGCGGACGAAGCCGCTAAAATCAGCAAAACCGTCGGTATCGGCGCAGTCAAATACGCCGATTTGAGCAAAAACCGCACCAGCGATTATGTGTTCGACTGGGACGCCATGCTCTCGTTTGAAGGCAACACCGCCCCCTACCTGCAATACGCCTACACCCGCGTGCAAAGCGTGTTCCGCAAAGCCGGTGAATGGGACGCAACCGCGCCAACCGTTTTGACCGAACCGCTGGAAAAACAGCTTGCCGCCGAGCTGCTGAAATTCGAAGACGTACTGCAAAGCGTGGCGGACACGGCGTATCCGCACTACCTCGCCGCCTACCTCTACCAAACCGCCACCCTGTTCAGCCGCTTCTACGAAGCCTGCCCGATACTCAAAGCCGAAGGCGCAACCCGCAACAGCCGCCTGCAACTGGCGAAGCTCACCGGCAACACGCTGAAACGAGGCTTGGACTTGCTGGGCATTGATGTGTTGGATGTGATGTAAGGCATTCCCCATAAGCAAAGGTCGTCTGAAAACAGATTTTCAGACGACCTTTTTATCTTCTTTGCCCCTTAGGCTATACTGTCGGAAATATTTTCAATTCCGACAATTCTTTATGCCCGATTTCCTTCCCGTCCCGCCTGCCGAACTGTGGCAGGCGACGCTTGAACACCTTCGCCTCTCCCTGATTGCCCTGCTTTGCGCCGTCGCACTTGCCGTGCCGCTCGCCGTATGGCTGGCAGACAAACGGCGTTGGGCGGAAGGTGTTTTACAAGTAACCAATATCCTGCAAACCATTCCGTCCCTCGCCCTACTCGGCTTGCTGATTCCCTTTGTCGGCATCGGTTCGCCGCCGGTTTTGATCGCGCTGACGCTCTACGCCCTTTTGCCGATTTTTCAGAACACCTATCTCGGGTTGAGCCAAATCGATCCCGCCATCAAAGAAGCGCACACCGCGTTCGGCTTGTCCCGTTGGCAGGCGTTGTGGCGCATTGAATTGCCGATGGCGCTGCCCGCCATGATTTCCGGCATCCGCACCGCGTCCGTATTGATTATCGGCACGGCGACACTCGCCGCGCTCATCGGCGCGGGCGGCTTGGGCAACCTGATTTTGCTCGGCATCGACCGCAACAACATGGCAATGACGTTTACCGGCGCGTTGCTGTCCGCCCTGCTCGCCGTACTGGTCAGCGGCGGCATCGGCATACTGCAAAAGTCCAAACGCAAACTACCGATTACCGCCGCCCTACTTGCCATCCTTATCGCCATCGGTTTGGCACCGATTTTTCAAACGAACCCATCCGCACAAAAAATCACCATCGCAGGCAAACTCGGCAGCGAACCCGACATCCTCATCAATATGTACAAACAGTTGATTGAAGAAAATAATCCGCGCGCGCAAGTGGCGCTCAAACCCAATTTCGGCAAAACTTCATTTCTGTTTAATGCCTTAAACAGCGGCGAAATCGACATCTATCCCGAATTTACCGGCACCGTCCTTGAAAGTCTGGTCAAAGTCCCTGCCGAACAGCAAAACCGCCGCCTTTCGCCCGAACAGACTTACCAAACTGCCAAAGACCTGCTCGTCCGACAGCACCGGCTGACCTTTCTGCCGCCGATGGCATACCAAAACACCTACGCCCTCGCCGTCAGCCAAGACTACGCCGCTGCGCACGACCTGCACAAAATCTCCGACCTCAAACGCGTGCAAAACCAAATCCGCGCCGGATTTACCCTCGAATTTACCGACCGCGCCGACGGCTACAAAGGTTTGCAACAACACGGCATACAGTTTCGCCACCTCTCGACGCTCGAACCCGCCCTGCGCTACACCGCCCTGCTAAACGGCAAAATCGACCTCGTCGAAGCCTATTCCACCGACAGCGACCTCAAACAATACCGCCTCGCCGTCCTTTCAGACGACATCGCCCTTTTCCCCTCCTACCAAGGCGCGCCGCTGATGAAAACTGAGTTTGCCGAACAGCATCCCGACGTCGTGAACACATTAAACAAACTGGCAGGCAAAATCAGCGAAGCCGAAATGACTGAAATGAACTACCGCGTGAAAGTGGGCGGAGAAAAACCGGCAGACGTGGCGCGGGATTATTTACAAAAAAACGGTTTAATAAACGATAAGGGCAAATGATTCAGGTCGTCTGAAAAACGGTTTTCATTTTGTTGAAACAGATTTTCAGACGACCTCCAAGTTGCAACAAGCCACCGATTAGACTATAGTGGATTCTCGATCAACACAAACATCAAGGAAATAAGCTATGAGCGGTAAATTAGACCAAATCAGCGGTAATGTAAAAGAGAAAGCCGGAGAACTCTTAGACGATCCCAAACTCCAAGCAGAAGGCGTGATCCAACAAGGCATCGGCAAAGTCAAAGAAGTTGCCGCCGACATTGAGGAAAAAGCCAGCGACGTATTGAAAAAAGGCAAAGAAGAAGCAGAACATCTGGTTGACGAGGCAAAAGAAAAAGCCGAAAACCTGATTGACAACATCAAAAGCAAGTTCTAATCCATCCTTGTCTTAGACCATGTCAAAAGGCCGTCTGAAACACGATTTCAGACGGCCTTTATTTCAGGCAGCGCAACCACCCAAAATCGCCTGTTCCCCATCCCATCAAACTTTCAGACGACCCCGCCGGATAAGTTGGATAGATGAATCCAATGCTTTAACGGTTTTGCCGAAACCGACTCGAGATACGCATCGTTTAATCATCGACAGGAGAAGCACCATGCCTTCCGCCAAGCTCATCCAAAAGCTTAAACCCGCCCTGCAAAATCAGCTTCCGCCCGAACAAGACGGCATCTTGTTGTGCCTCGACTCCGACAACGTAACGGGCGACAACGCCAAATACATGAACATGTACAACCGCCTCGCCCGTTGGTACGACTTCGGCGAACGCTGGATAGCCCGCCTCAGATACGGCAACAGTATCAACGAAATGCGGCGCAGCCTGATGGGCGAACTGGAATGGCGGCAGGATTGCACCGCGCTCTACGTCTCCATCGGCACAGGCGTCGATTTGAACCACCTGCACGCCGACATCGACCCCGCCGCGCTGGATTTGACCGGTGCCGACCTGTCGCTCGGCATGTTGGAACGCTGCCGCAACGTATGGCGGAAAAAAGCGGCAGGCTTGGATTTGGTACACTGCAACGCCGAAGATTTACCCTTTGCCGACAATATATTCGACGTCGTATTCCATGTGGGCGGCATCAATTTTTTCAGCGACAAACAAAAAGCCATCAACGAAATGCTGCGCGTCGCCAAGCCCGGCACCAAAATCATGATCGCAGACGAAACCACCGACTTCATCCAACAACAATACAAAAAAAGCCTGTTCACGCGGAACTACTTCCAAGACACCGATTTCGACCTAACACAAATCGAAAACTGCATTCCCGAAACCGTACAGGAAAAGAAAACGCGGCTGCTTTGGGACAACCGCTTTTACTGCATCACCTTCCGCAAACCTGCCTAAAACAGCCGCTGCGTTTGCTTTTTCAGACGATCTTAATGCAGATTCGCCTTAAAGAACTGCTCAAACTTATCAAATGGAATCTTACCACTGGTGTTGTCATACAAATCCGTGGTTCGCACTTGGCACGATGTACAGCTCTTTGTTTTTGCTGCCCAGAGATTTGAATGGATTGGAGAACTGACAGTGGAAGATTGGGAGGGGGGTAAAAACTATTTTAAAAATTAGCAATATTCACTTTTAATACTATTTCAAAATAAAAATTTGTTACAATGACAGAGTAACCATTTTAATTAAATTAAATCAATGAATATAACCAGAAGGTCAATGTGATGGAAATACAAGATTGGGGCGGCGGTTTAACTCAACATGAGGTTGAGGCCATTGAAAAAATCAAACAGGCTTTTCAAGCTTCTGAAAATAACAAGAAAGTAAAAGGACAGGGATTTGACACATTAAAATCCCTCAAATCCATTTTCCCTTGGAAAGGATACTCGGGTTTTCGCTTCGCGGATATAAAAGAACGTAAAGAAGGTGAATTTGATTTGGTTATTGTTACCCATTGCAATGTGTTGATTATTGAGTTGAAACATTGGAATGGAACGATTACTTCTTGTCAAGATAGATGGTATTTAAACAATAAAGATATGGGTCGTTCGCCCGTTTCTATTACGCGAAACAAACAACATATGCTAGAAAAGAAATTGGATAAATTTAAACAACAATTTACCAATAAAGGATTTCGTCCGCAGGTTCATTTTTTAGTTGTAATGACAAGTAATACAGATTTTAGCCAGCTACCAGACAATGAAAAACTACACATTATAACATTGACTGATTTTTTGCAATTAAAAGACGAAGAACAATTTGATGCTCGTTTCAGTCCACATTCTAAGAGCAAAACGTTAAATCAGGATTTTGAATTATTTGATAAAAAAATCTTCGGCAGTAATACCATTAAACCTAAAAGTATCAGCATTGGCGGATATTATGCAGAAGATAACTCTATTTTTTCCCACCCAAAACATATTTATCAAGAATATCTAGCTCAAACCGAAAATAAAAAGCACCAAGACCAAGCCTTATTGCGCCGTTGGGATTTCACTAAAATCAACCGCTCTGAAGCTCAAACACCTGACGGGCGTTATCGCCTAGTCAGCCGTGAATACGATGTATTGAACCATATTAAATTACAAAATAAAGACTTGTATCACGCTTGCTTGAATTACAAATCTACCCCGCAAAAAGGTGAAATCACTGCGGAACATATTGATTTATTTGAGCTGTTTCCACAACAAAAACGTTTTGACCAATTTGTCGGCGGATACAATGGTGAAAATTTAAGCACTGAACGCCGTTTGGGATTAGTACAATTATTGTTGGATAAATTTGCCCAGTTACACAAAGTCGATATTGCCCATCGTGATTTGGGTAATCACAGCATTTGGCTGTCAGCAGATGACAAAATTACGCTATCGGGGTTTGCAACCGCCTATTTTTCATCTGAGGAAACGGTTGGCGACATTCGTGAGATTTTGGAAGTCTCCGGCGATTTGGCAAAATCTCATTTTCCACTTTCAGACGGCATCAAACTCACACCATACCAATATGACGTACGTTCTTTGGCTGTTTTGGCATGGCATATCATTCAGGCAAAACGCATTTCACCGGTCAGTCTTGATGAAATGAAAAATAAATTAGCGGATGAAACAGCATGGTATGCTGAAATTTTGCGTGAGGCATTGTCTGATATACCTTTTAAAAGTGCGGTGGATTTTTTAGATAAATTTAATCAAGCCAAACCTGAGCAGGCGGTAGATTTTTCTTTTGATTTTACAAAATTAGAGCCGTTCACACATGACATCAACCATTCCCGTGCCTATCGTGAAGATGATGATTTTATTGTAGAAACCAGTGAGAAAGAAGTTTACTGTTCCAATGGTTTGTTGGTTAAAGCATGGCTGAATGCAGACCCGCAAACTGATAGCTCAAAAGCCAGAGTAGTTTTGAACTGGCTGGAAAATATGGCGAAACTGGCAAATTTGTCGCCTGATTATTTACCGAAAATCAGAGAATTTGGTATTGCCAAGAAATCAGGCTGCCTTTTTGCAGCAAGTGATTTTATTGACGGGCATAGTTGGCAAGATATTTGCAAACTTGATTTGTCGGATGAGCAAAAACAGGTTCTTATTCATCAATTTATTCAAAATATTGAACATTTACACAGTCTAGGTTTCACACATGGCGATTTGAAACCTGACAATGTATTAGTAACGACCGATGATGACTCTGCTCAGCTACATATTCTAGATATATTGGATTTCTCTCCAAACGGGAAAAGTCAGTTCAATACCGAATATTCGCCGGAATTTGACTATCCAACAGAGAAACAACGCGATAATTTTGCCGTGATGAAAATGGCGTGTGAATTATTGGGCGTTGAATGGAATAGGTCGTCTGAAAGTTTTGCTGAAGTTGCTGAAGTGATACAGCAAGAGTATTCAGACAGCCAAACTGCGTTTATTTCATTGGCTCGTTTCAAAGAAGCACTCAATCCCAAACCGTCTACACTGATGATTGACATTACAGTGAGTGGGCGCGAGTCTTTTCCACCGATTGCGATTTATCCTGAAAATGGTGAATTGTTTGTTCAATTTGAAAAGAGCAAGCAAGGTGATGTGCTGGTGCAATTTATCGGTTTGGGCGGTGTATTAAAAGCATTTTATTCAGTAAAAGATAAGCAATTTACTCATGCATTGGCTCCAATCAACCGTGATTACATCAGTAAGCGAGATAAAGATAATAGTGTAATGAGCCTAACGCTAGGCTTAAATATCACTTATGGTTCTTATAGTGAAATGACTACATTAAATCATTCACTAAAAACTAACGAGCAGTTTATCCACACCATCAACCAATTCATTACTAAACATATTTCCAAGCAACCCGAAGAAGAACATATTGAAGAATTTGAAGTCTTGGAAACTGAAATTGTTGATGCTGAAATTGCAGTACCGTTTATCGAACAACGCCCTAGTATTCAAAAACTTTGGCAGGCAATTTTAGATACTGAAACTGAAGCTTTACCTTCTATTACTGCCAGTGAAGCCTTGCAAAAAACAGAAAATGGAGACTGTTATATTCCCTATGATGGTGAAATCAATCCGTTAGATCAATTCAAACGGGATGAAGTTGTTGAAGCTATTGGGAAAAGTGAAGATGGAGAAAAAACCTTTAAATATGGTGTGGTAAATATTGCTAAAAGTCAATTGAATGAATTACACATCAAGTCCAAAGGTTTGACCAATTCTGCAAATAATATTCAAGCAGATACGCCTATTTATTTGCAAAGTAAACAGAACAAGGCTTCTTATACCCGTCGAAAAAACGCATTACAACGTATTTTAGACGGTGAAAGTGCGGTGAAAAATCTAGTGCATTATTTTGATGAACATTGCATCTTGCCGTCTGAAAAATATGATATTCATGTTAGCGATGAAGAATTTAAACGCTATGATCAGCCTGAAAAAAATGTAAGCCTTAATGAAGCACAACGTATTGCCTTTCAACGTTTGATTGCCAATGGACCATTATCTTTATTACAAGGTCCGCCGGGAACAGGGAAAACAGAATTTATTGCCGCATTTGTACATTATTTATTTGATGTGCAAAAGGTTCGAAATATTCTACTGGTCAGCCAATCACATGAAGCAGTCAATACTGCTGCCGAACGTATCCGTAAACACTGTCAGCGTTTGGGAACAGATTTACAACTGGTGCGGTTCAGTAATCGCGAAATTGCCGATTCCGAAATATTGGAAGATGTGTTTTCACCCAATTTGGTCGGGCAAAAAAGAGCTCAGTTAAATGTGAACAAGATTGGCAATATCTGCCAGCTTGGACGTAGCATGGGGCTGCCTGAAGACTATTTGCGTAAACGTACCGAATTAGCGTTTGATATTGGCGTGCAAGTTCGTCGTTATCAAAAAATTGTTAAATCATCAAAAGATCAAACCGTTGATGAAGATGAAAAACGCTTACGCAAAAAATTAGAAAAAAGCATTAAAGAACAAGCTCAAGCAATGGGGCTACGTGAATTGGTTGAAATTGACGAAATTCTGCCAAAATTTATCAGTGAATTGGATCACAAGCATAATATTCAGCCGATTGAAAATATCCAAGCAGGTAAACTGATTGATTTAACCCAAGATATGCTGGAAGCCCTATCTAACGAACGCACCAATTATGATGAATTTTTGGCTCGTTCCCGTCAGCTTGTGATTGGCACTTGCGTAGGTATCGGACAACGCCATATCGGAATTGCCGATAATCTTTATGACTGGGTGATTGTGGACGAAGCCGCACGTTCTATTTCCAGTGAATTGGCGATTGCCATGCAGTCTGGTACGCGTATTTTGCTTGTAGGTGACCATAAGCAATTACCGCCTTTGTATTCAGAAGAGCATAAAAACGCACTTGCCCGCCGATTAGGGATTTCCAAGCGCGGTGAGGAATTAGATCAAGCATTAGGCAGTGATTTTGAACGCGTTTTCCTATCTGAATATGGAAAGCAAACTTGCGCCACACTCAAAACACAATACCGCATGGCTCCTGCGATTGGCAGTTTAGTATCAGCATGTTTTTATGAAAATGTTTTGGAAAACGGTAAAACTGACAATGATGTGCCTAATATTTATTTCAGGCTACCTGAAAAGATAAAATCCTGCGTAACATGGTTAGATACAACTTCATTACCAAATGCGTATCATGAACAAGGCAAAAGTGGTAGTTTATCCAACCGTGCCGAAGCCGACGTAATTATTGGGATATTACAAGACTTGGCAAACGATGAAACGTTTATGAATAGTGAACCTGTACAAAAATGTTTAGAGAAAAACGAACAAGCCATTGGTGTAATTTGCATGTACGGCGAACAGAAGAAACTGATTCGTAAAAAATTCAATGAGCGCAGTTGGAATGACGACTTCCGCCGCTTAGTTAAAATTGATAGTGTAGATAGTTATCAAGGCAAAGAAAACCGTGTGATTATCTTGTCGTTGACCCGTCATGATAAAGTATGTAGCACAGGCTTTTTGCATCTACCAAACCGTATTAACGTAGCTCTATCTCGAGCTATGGATAAACTTATTATCGTTGGAGCAAAAACCATGTGGGAACATCCAAAAAACAGCAAAACTCCATTGGCAAAAGTTTTACGTTTTATACAAAAGCAAAATAATCCGCAAGATTACACAATTAAGATATTAAAAAACGGAGCCAAAAAATGAGTGAACAAAAAACACCTTATAATCAAATAGATTTTGTGGTTAAAGCTCCGCGTTTTCGTATCGTATTTTCGTATATGAGCGATAAAGGTGTGGCGTTTGTGCGTGAATATTTGTTGCGACTTTTGAAAGTAACACCGTGCAAACCTGCACAAATTGCCCAATACTTTGGTTTTAATCAATATGAAACCGAAGTCGCTCTTGCTGATTTGGAGAGCAATAAATGGATTATTTGGCAGGATAACGGCTTGATTGCATTATCGGCAGAAGGGCAGAGACTGTTTCAAGACAATCAGGAATCACCCCATATTCCCACTTTAAAAGAATTTGGTGGTGAATATCGTATGGAATTATTAGATAGTAATTTTCTGAAAAAAAACGACTGTGATAATAATCGCCAGCAAGCCATTGAGTTAGTCATCGAACCAAAGGTGTTATCAGAAAGTAGCGAAATTGCACAAAAAACATTTCAAAATCGCTTTCGCCAGCTAATAGAAGATGAAATTGTTGAAGTTAAAAATGAAGTAGGTGAAATTGAAAAGGATATTTCACTATATAAAATTGATGTTATTGAACCCAAAGGTACGCCTGATTATTTCCGTTTCACGCAACAATTCGAGTTATTGCCTGAAACAGGACAAGCTAAAGAACGCAATGATGTGCCGATAATTACTCATCAAGAAAATATTCAGCAAGCCATTACTGCACAACTGGAGAAATTTTATCGTCATGATAATTTGCGTGAACTGCGTAATAGTATGGCAGAAATTAGTGATGACGATACTTTAAAAGTGCTATTCGGCGGAACATTAGACTTTAACGAATTTTTAAAAGTTTATCAGGAGCATGAACAACAAAATGGCTTGTATTTTTTAGGACAAATTTATCATCAAGAAACCTTGTTCGAACAAATCAATAAAATTTTAGATAAATTAAACAAAAAATCACCTAAAAAACTCTATTGGTTGGCTCCAAGCGATATTTACTGGGGAAAACAACGGAAAATTCATGATAAAATTCAAAATCTAATAGATAAACAAAAAAATGGCTATGATTTTCACCTGTACTTACCTTTGCCTTCCGAACGAAATCAACATGAAAAACAAGAATGGCTAAATCACTTTAAAGATATATCAGATAAAGTACTTTACGGATTCTGTGAAAGTTTTTTAGATGGAAATACTGAAATTCTATTTCTAGAAGATAAATTTGCTGTGGTTTGTTATCACGCAAAACTATCTTCTTATCCTGTGACATTGCCTATCGGGTTTATGACTACCGATATTAAAAAAATAAATCATATTATAAGATTGGCTAAAAATTATCTAAATTCCGCCCTATTCCCTGATAGAGATGAAGATGAAATAAGACAAAAAGACTTTGGTTTGTTAAAACCATAGCAGCATAATCTTTATATATACAATGGACAAACTCAAAGTCCTAAAACACTTCTGCTCCGCCGCCGAATCCACCTGCAAAACGGCGAACTTGTAGAACCCCTCCCCGAAGTCCCGCGCCGCCCGTGGCAACTCTACATCTACCGCCCGCAACGCACAGTAACTTCCGGGCGCGTGTTAAAGGTGTTCGACTGGCTGACGGAGGTGTTGCGGGAAATGTATGATAAAAAGGCTACTTGAAAATCAAGAAGGCTCAAGCGACATTCATCGTCTGTTTCCGCTTGCCTTCAGGTCGTCTGAAAACACATTTACAAACTCAAACATCAGAATATCAATACCCAATACGGCTCATGCTGAGATCCGATACTCCGGACAGATTTAGCATCTTTATTATGTCTCAACCCAAGCTGCATTTACCGATTTGAATCGGCTATACTACCGCCTTTCCTTAAAACACACATCGTCATGAGCACCAAAAAATTTCCCGTCCCCCTCAGCTATTTCAGCATGCCGTTGGGGCTTTTCGCGCTCGGTTTGTCGTGGCGTTACGGTGCGCGTATCGGGCTTTTACCGAATTGGGCTGCGGAAACGCTGTTAACTGCCGCTTTCGTGCTTTGGCTGCTGCTGGTTATTGCCTACATCATCAAAATCCGTTTTTTCCGCCCCGAATTTTTGCAGGATTTGCAGGATTTGGTGCAATGCTGTTTCATTAGTGCGATTCCGATTACCACGATGCTGGCAGGTTTGGCAGCCTTACCCTATCAAACGCTACTGGCAAAAGGGTTGATTTTGCTGGGAACGTCGGGACAGTTGGCATTTGCCATGTACCGCGCAGGCGGCTTGTGGCGCGGCGTCCATACCCTTGATGCCACCACGCCGATTGTGTACCTGCCCACCGTTGCCACCAATTTTGTCAGCGCGACCGCGATGGCGGCATTGGGTTGGTCGGATTACGCTTGGCTGTTTTTGGGCGCAGGGCTATTTTCATGGCTTAGCTTGGAAGCCGCCATATTGAGCCGTTTGCGCACCGGCACACCCGTCAACGCCCCTGTGCGCGGTATTGTCGGCATTCAGCTTGCGCCCGCTTTTGTCGGCTGTGGCACCTATTTTGCCGTATCGGGCGGACACATCGATGCCTTCGCGCTGCTTTTAATCGGCTACGGCTGCCTGCAATTCCTGCTACTGCTGCGCCTTCTGCCTTGGATGCTGGAACAGGGTTTCAGCCCCAGTTTTTGGGGTTTCTCATTCGGTTTGGCGGCAATGACGGGCTGCGGTTTCCATTTGATTGCCGAACAGCGTTTACTGTTTTTAGGCTATTTCCTCGCTACCGCAGGCTCCGGCTTGGTGATGTTGCTGTTGCTGGCGACTTTGAATTTGGCGAGACAGGGACGGTTGTTGGTGAAATGAAAAATAGTGCGGCTTAGAGCTGTTATAATAAAACGGACATGGTTTTAGGTTGTCTGAAAACGGCGTAAGCACAGTCGGATTCTAGAATCCGACTGTGCTTACTGACTATACTTTACACGGGTGTGAATTATATTTCTTTGCGGGAGGTAAAACGTACGCTGTCCACTGCTTATGGGGGAGTTCAGAGAAAAGCTCCACCAATTCGCCACTTGCCAAATAAACATAGCAAGCAATATGCCCAAATATATACCAGTGTCGATTTATTCATCCGCCGCATTCAAATTCCAGATTTCTTGCCTCGACTGAAAAGATAAAGCAAAGCCGTATTAAAAACCTGTCATGCTGACCTTATTCGTAGATGATGTCTATAATTCTCTGCTGTTGCCTTGGGAATTTATCATCCCCTTTAATAACCCAATATCTCTAGAAAAATCTCTCTTTTCAAAACTCGATAGAATGACCTTTTCTGTTTCCGGAGACCAATAAATTTTCAAATTTTCTTTTGCTCTTGTAATAGCCGTATAAAAAATACTATGGCTTACCAATTCTTCCAATTCATTCGTAATAATGATTTTAACAGACTTGTATTCTAAACCTTGTGATTTATGGATAGATACAGCATAAGCAACTTGAAATGGAACTAATTTATCAAATGAATCATCATCTTCATCGGTATCTGGATATTTTTTAACTGAAAATTTAATTATTGAATTTTTACTATTTTTATTTGATAAAAGTTCAAAATCATATCCATCTGCATCAATTTCATTTATGCTAATATCTAATTCAATAGTAAAAAATATTTCACTTTCTGTTTTGTTAATATCAACAATTTTTCCTTTCATGTTGTTATGAATAAGTGGAGTAAATCTTTCTGACTCATTAAACAAAATAGGATCATTTACCTTGTAATCGTGTATTCCCCATAAAACAGGCTGGTTTGGATTATTACTCTGCAAAAAATGATTAATATTATTAATACCATAAATACCATCATAATTCAGGCACAAAATGATTTCATCATCATTTGGCTGATCCAGTACTGATTTATCTAATCTAACAGAATAGTTTTCTTTTACCATCGGTTCTAATATCGCTATATCTAACTCTCTAACTCTATTCCAGATTGTTAATAAATTTTCATTAGTTGTTCTATATGGTGTTTTCAATTCTAAAATTGCAGATTGATTGACAAATCTACGAATAATGTCAAACCAATTCCCAAACAAAATAGATTCAATTTGAAAAACATCGCCAACTAAAACAAGCATCTTACAATCTACTTTCCTTAGAATACTTACCATATCTTGATTACTAATAGTACTGCACTCATCAATAACCAATAAATCACAAGATGTATGATTATTTCTTTTAGATAGAAACTTTGAAACAGTCATAAAATAGCTGTTTTTAGTGGTTACCCTTCTTTTTAAGTTGTTTACAGCAGGATTGGTATTAGCTAAATATATTTTTTCTTTGTCATTCCAAAAGTTAGATATATGGTTTATAACTGTAGACTTACCTGTCCCTGCTGCACCGTAGATTAATGCAACTCTAGATTGAGAAAACATATTTTTTAGTAATTCTAATTTCTCATTACAATCAATTTTATATGAACCATCATTTAGCCAAGAAATAACTGAATTAGTATAACCTTCTATCTTTTCATTTGCATATTTTTTTATTTCCAGGATAATATCAATGCAATTATCTACATATTCTTTTATATAGATAAATCCTTTATATTCAACCAAGTTACGATTAGTGTGTTTGTGATATACGTTGGAATTATACTTCTTCATTAATTCTTGAATATTAGAGAAGCCAGATATTTCTTCTAATTTTGTAAATAAGATTCCTTTTTTCTCTGCGTTATTCTTAATGAATCTTGCTAGGAACTCATGTTCACGATTCGATGGATTGATACAATTAAATAAATCATGCACTTTAGGGTTGTGACTTATTAAAGATGTCGTGAATGGCATTTTATCAAATGGAATACACCCCCAGCTAAGATTTAAGTTGGATAACTTATGGCATAAAGCATTATTAAACTGACTTTTAATTACTTTGTTATTTAATTTATACAGCAAATAACTGATAACATTTCCTCCTGCTAAATTATTTCTTATAAGGTTTCTACAAACTTCTAATATATTGATAAAATTAGTAGTTCTTACTTGTGAAGTTATTTGATTTTTAAAATCATAAAAATAATTGTCTGATAATCGTACAATATCGACAAAGTCAATCTTATTATAAGTTAAATACTTCATTATTAAAGAATATTCATTACTGTTAGAATGAACTGATTGCATGTTGAAAATTTTTGAGAAATTCTTAAATTCACAATTACGTATTGACACTTCCCAGTTATCAATAATTTTAATTGACATCCTACTGTTTAGTATATCAATATAATCTTCTCTTATTCTTAATTTTACTGCATAATTATCCAGTATATCATGGCGTGTAAAGGCGATAATCCTATCAAATTTACTTACTTTATCATTTGCAATAGTAAATGTAACTTCATAATATATTTCTTGTTTCACAAAGAAAGGTTTTATTTTTTGAATATAATATCTATCATTATAATCAGAATAGGTATCATTGATATGGTCTGCGTTTATTTTTAATGATATTTTTTCATAATACTCAGTTAATTTTTCATCTAAATTTAAAGGAAACTCTTCTATATTATATAAAATATCTAACCCATATTTTTTTCTTAAAAATGATTTTATTCTTAGTAAGTATTCATAATATTTTAGCATTAACCTTTCAGATCCATTCTCATCTATAGTATAGTGTGATACGGATTTTTGTAATAGGCTATGGAATTTATGTAGGAAATCAAAGCTGCCTTGTGATTTAATATATTCCCATGCTTCTTTTTTATCTGAATAGTTGTTAGGATCAATATCCTGACCATTACTATATATTTTTTGTGCAATATATTCGATTAAGTTTCTTAACTGGGCGAGAATATTTTGTGAAAGTAAGCCTCTTTCTGAATCATCAAATCTATCAATATTCTTAGAAATAACGGAAGCAGTTTCTTTTATTGCAATATCTATTTTTAGCATAGTTTTCTCCTTATGTTATGCAATTATATTAAATTTGATTTTATCATAATAAATTACGTTAAGAAAATTAGTGAATTAAGGAGCAATATAATTGTTGCAAAGATTTTTCAGATAACCTTTTCCCCACATGTTATCTATCCATCCCGTTGCCTACACTGCGCTTGCGGCACAAGTCTTTTCAATCAACTCCCTTACCCAGTGATACGCAGGATCTTTATGGGTCCGTTCGTGCCAAATCAGTGTTTTGGTAAAGCCTTGAATTTTAAGAGGTGGTTCAAACCGTTTGAGGTTGGGCACGTTGGCAATCAAACGCTCAGGCACAATAGCCAGAAATCGCTTTGCGCCAGCAATTCAGGCAAAACGATAAAATTTTGTACCGACAGGCTGACGTTTCTTTGTAATCCCATCGCTCGCAAGGCTTGGTCGGTAACACCGCTGAAACTGCCGCCATGATAGGAAATCAAGGCTTGTTCTAACTGGCAAAACTGCTCAAGGGTCAGTTGCGATTCTTTGGCTATTGGGTGATCGTGGCGAACGGCACAGATATAACGCTCGTCATATAAATTTTTTGCGTGAATATCTTGAGCTTGCAAGTCTGGTGTCACCAGCGCAAAATCGATTTGCCGTTGTTCGAGCTGGTTTTGCACGGCGCTTTCGTTAATTGCCAGTACCGACACTTTAATTTTTGGGGCTTGGATTTTAAGCAACCCCAGAAACGGCACAATCACGGCACGCATTGCATAATCGGTGCAGGCGATGCGTACGGTTAATTCCGCCGTTGTCGGATCAAACTGCGGCGGCTGTAATAACTGCTCCACTTCATTCAGCACCTTTTTCACTTGCGGGGCAAGTTCTAATGCCTGATTGGTCGGCACAACGCCCCGCTGTACCCGCACAAACAGCGGATCATCAAAACTGTCACGCAATCTTGCCAACACGCCGCTCATTGCAGGCCGCGTAATCGCCAAACGCTCGGCGGCTTTGCTCGTCCATCAAAGCCGCAAAGGCTTTCAGCAAATTCAAATCCAGTGTTTGTAGAGACTTTATTTTAGCTCCCTGCCATCTTTTCACATCATTTTACATGATAGCAAATATTTCAAATAGCGATTTCACTTATATCTAGCCCCACCCTATAATGACTCACATAGCAAAACGCGACTAACCATTAACAAAGAGGACTTTACTATGAAAACTTATTCACAACCTGCAATCATCTGGCCAGAAAAATATACTCCAGGCGAAACCGACAACTACGTTTCCAATGAAGTGATTGTAAAAGGCTTAAATGTGGCGGATGTGCTGCCTTATTTAGCGGATGCCAAAGCATGGGGCACTTATTATCACAATGCCAAAAATATCGTGGTGGGCGACGGTTCAACGACTAAGCTTTTAGCGATGTGTATCACGCTTGGACTTTAGAAAACCTGCGGAACAACCGCGTGTGTGTGTCTTAACCGAAGAAAGCCAAATTGGCAAACTTGCCAAAGACTTGGCAGAAACCGCGCCAAATCCAATGGTAAACGGCCATCAAGCATGGTTGGACGGTTTAACAAAAGCGGTGAAAATAAAGCAGCCTGCACTTAAAAAACAAGGTGCAGGCTGCTTTAGGATAATGAGCCGTTTATCAATCCAGTTTTACGATTTCTCCGTCTTCCGGAACATTCACGCGGCTTTCAATGCCTTGACCGCGTATAAATTTACGCATATCGGCGCGGCTGACGGCGGTATGATTCACGGTATCCATGTGTACGGTGATGATTTTGGCTTTAGGCATGACTTGGCTGGCTTTTAATACATCAGCCGTCCCCATAATAATGCCGTCTGAAATGCCTGAAATCAGCGCGTAGCCCGTGTTCATAATCAGATAATCGGGTTTGTAGCGGTTCAATGCTTTGTTTACATCTGCCGTCCACACAGTATCACCCATAATATAAGCGGTTTTATGTCCGTTGCTTTGGAATACCACACCCATTGCATCACCTAAGATTTCGGCTAGCTGCGGGTTGGCATACATGGCTTCTGTACCGTGTACGCCGCCGGTTTTGCTGATGGTTACGCCGTTGAAGACAGCGCTGCCGTTCAACACGCGTACATCAGTAAAGCCTTGGCTGCGGATTTTTGCCGCGTCGGCTTGGTGCTGCACATATACGGGCAGGTTTTTCGGAATGGAACGTGCGGCGGTTTCGTCCCAATGGTCTTCGTGAGTATGGGTAACGATAACTGCATCCACACCGTCCAAAATTTTATTCACGCTCATCGGCAGCCCGACCAGCGGCATTTTGGCTTGGTTATTGAACGTGCCGGCAAAGCCGTTCATGGAATGCTTGGGGGCGAAAAACGGGTCAATCAAAAACGTCTGCCCCGCATATTCGACTTTGGCGGTAGCATTACGGATATGTTGGTATGAATCGTCTGCCCAAGCGGAAAAGGCTGTCGCGCCCAAAACAGTAGCAAGAATAAATTGCTTAGATTTCATGATGTTGCTCCTTAAAAAATCATGGAGCGTATTTTAAGCAACAGGTGTATAGGCTAAAATAGGCAATATTGCCAATAAACGCAAGGATAGTGCCAAAATGTCGTCTGAAAACGAGCGTAACGAGTTTCGCCAAAATCAAACTGTCCCCAAAATCGTGCTATATGCTCAATCGGGCATGAATGATTTTGTCTTCAACATTCCCTTTTCTGTTTTTCAGACGACCTATCGGGACAATCCGCTCTTTGACCTGAAAATCTGTTCCGATGACAGCAAAGACGTTACCACGGCACTGGGCGCAAGCATTCCCGTACACGGTGGCTTGGATTTGACGGAAGAAGCCGACATCATCGTCATCGCAGGATGGCGCAATATTGAAGAAGCCCCGACACCCGAGTTGAGTGCACATTTACAGAAAGCAGTACAACGTGGTGCGCATATCACCGCCCTATGTTACGGCACTTACGCTCTTGCCTACACAGGACTTTTAGACGGCAGAACCGCCGCCACCCACTGGCTTGCCGAAGACGACTTTGTCCGCCGTTTCCCTAAAATTCATCTGGATACCAACCGCCTATATGCGGAAGACGGCAACTTTTTAACATCGGCAGGTGCGGCGGGCGGGCTGGATTGCTGCCTTTACCTCATCCGCAAAATCCACGGTGCAACCGTTGCCAACGACCTTGCCCGTACCTTGGTTGCGGCACCACATCGCGAAGGCGGGCAGGCACAGTTTATCCACCGACCTGTCGAACGTCGTACCGCCGATGACAAAATCAATCACTTATTGGACGAACTGCGCCAAAACCTTGCCACCCCATACCGCTTGGACGATTTGGCAAAAAAATTAGCCGTTTCCCGTCGTACCTTTATCCGCCATTTTTCTCAAGCCACAGGCATGAATTTCGGTGAGTGGCTCACCACAGAGCGGCTATGGCAGGCGCAGGATTTGTTGGAAAATACGGATTTGCCGATAGAACGCATCGCCGAACAAAGCGGCTTCGGCAGCGCGGCAAACCTACGTTTGCAGTTCAAAGCCAAGTTTAAAATCAATCCGAATGCCTGGCGGAAAGTATTTGGCAGATAGCTCGCGTTAGTCAATCCAAAACACCTAGGTGCAGGCTGCTTTGGAGGTCGTCTGAAAACCCAAAAAGCAGCCTGCACTTTTCAGACGACCTACCAAAGTTTTCGGAACATGAGCTACGCCGCTTTGTCGAAATTGCAAAGGATATTTATGATGCAGCCTGAACATACTCCCTTAATCGAATTCAAAAACGTCAGCAAACGCTACGACAACCACACCGCTGTAAACGAACTGAACCTGACCATTTACCAAGGCGAGTTTTTCGTGTTGGTGGGCGGTTCGGGCAGCGGCAAATCCACCACGCTGCGCATGATTAACGCGCTGACCGAGCCGACCAACGGCGATGTTTATTTCAACGGCAGACGTATCAAAGATTACGACATCCGCGGGCTGCGCCACCGCATCGGCTATGTGCTGCAACAAATCGCCCTGTTCCCCACCATGACCGTGCGGCAGAACATCGAATTGATGCCCGACATTTTAGGCTGGGACAAACCGAAGCGCACATCGCGCGCGAACGAACTGCTTGAGCTGGTCGGTATGCCGCCCGAAACCTACCTAAACCGCTATCCGCACGAACTCTCGGGCGGCGAACAGCAACGCATCGGCATCCTGCGCGCCATCGCCGCCAAACCCGACATCTTGTTGATGGACGAACCCTTTTCCGCCCTCGATCCGCTCGCCCGCGCTTCCCTTCAGGAAACGGTTTCCCTGATTCACAAAAAACTCGGCACCACCATCGTTTTCGTTACCCACGACATGAACGAAGCCGCCAAACTCGCCTGCCGCATCGGCGTGATGCACCAAGGCAGGCTGGTTCAGGTCGATACGCCGCAGGATATTCAAAACCATCCGGCGGATGATTATGTGCGCTCCCTGTTCGGCGCGGCACAGCCGGAAAACACCGCCTCCGCCGAGGAAGTCATCAACCTTTACCGCCGTTTGGACGCAGACGGCAAAGCGCGGGTAAGGGAACACTGGGCAAAAGAAGAAAACAAAAAAGATTAGAAAAAGGGTCGTCTGAAAACGTCAAAATGGTTTGAGGCAGCTTGCGATATTTGTTTGAACGCTGCCGAAGCGTCGTTTTCAGACGACCTTTTCCCAATCCGTATCCTGATATTGTTATAATCCGAGCTGTCCGGACAACCACCGATTTATATCCATATGAATACCTTCATCCTCCACGACACACGCCCTTATCCGCAGACTCCGGTTAAAAACCATTTACTGATAAACGCCTCACTGCTCGCACACGGCACGACCGCCGCAACCCGCAAGATTGCTGTGGGGCAGTTGCAAACCGAAATCCGCAGCCAGCTTCATCAAAACTACTACGTCAACCTGTCCGTCGCTATGACCATGGCGCCCGATGTAGAGACTTACAACGCGCTGATGCAGAGCATCAACCAAGTCTTATCCGCCGAAAACGACGACGAAGCCCAATGGTTTGCCCTGCCCGTCGTCATCGTCGCTGGCTGCAAACAGGAGCGATCGCTGCCCCTGACGCTGCCTACCGAAGCGCTGACCGCCTGCCTGTCCAACTATCCCCACTTGCGCGCCTTAACGCAAAACACCCAATGGCTGCCCTTCCTCGCCCATTCAGACGACCTAAGCGGCATCACACCCGAACAGTGGTGGAACGCGAAACAAAACAGCGAATCCGCCGCCGCATTCCTGCAAACTTTTGAAGACAAACCGCTGATCTGTCCCGAAGGGCAGTCCGTCCATGTCGTGTACGCGCTGGGCTACGGCGACAAAAACCTGCAAACCGCATTGGACGTCAACCTGCAACAGGCAGGCCTGCCGCTGATGCAGGTTTGGCAGGAAAGCCTTGCCGCCGCCGGCGTTACCCTCTTCACCAACCCGCTGTCCCCGAACACCCCGCTCCAAGCCCTGACCGACGGCAGCCACACCCGTCAGCGCATGGCGATGGACGTGTTCGCCACCAACGCCATCCGCGCCATCCGCATGCAGAGTCCGCGCGTCGGCGTCGTCATCGCCGCAAGGGCGGGCGGACAGATTTTGTTTGGCTTCAACGCGACCGACAGCGCGTTTGAAGTCGTCCCGCAAGTGTTCGTGTGGAACCTTTCGTCTTCCGACAACATCGCCGTCATCCAACACAACTTCCTCGACCTGATGGCGGAATGCCGCGTCGAGCATATCCGTATCCTGCACGACGTTTTGCCGGAAAATGCCGATCTGCCGACCTACGCGCAATCCCTGTCCCTGGACGGACACAACCCATTCTTCTCCGAACACGCCTAAACCGCCTATGAAAAACCATTCCGTACTCTTCGTCTGCCTCGGCAACATCTGCCGCTCCCCCATGGCGGAATACGTCCTGCGCCACCGCGCCCGCGAATCAGGCGTAGCCCACCGCGTCCGCACCGACAGCGCTGGCACATCCGGCTGGCACGATGGCGAAAACATGCACCAAGGCACGCGCAAAATCCTCGCGGCCCACGGCATCGACCATCAAGGTTTTACCAGCAGCAAAGTGCGTTCCGAAGATTTCGATGAATTCGACTTCATCATCGCCATGGATGACAACAACCTTGCCGAACTGGAAAAAATGTTCGGCAAACACCCCGACAAAATCTTCAAACTCACCGACCTCATCCCCGAAAGCGGCTACCGCCACGTCCCCGACCCGTGGTACACCGGCGACTTTGACGAAACCTTCAGACTTGTGGACGCAGGCAGCATCGCGCTGCTGAAAAAGCTGGGTTTGGTTTGAATCGGTTGACAGCGTTTAAAGCTGAACGCAACGCAGTAAAAAAGGTCGTCTGAAACCTCAAATTTGGGTTTCAGACGACCTTTTGTTCTATCTTTATCTATGCCGGATTATGAAGGCTGTCCGATTTTCTTGATCTTTTTAGCATGCAAACACGCAATAATCACCAAACAGGAGACAACGAAATATACGCCCGAAACAAACATAAACAGCATAGACATCAAGCCTTGACCCATATCACCGCAGCAAAGCGGCGTCGAATTGCTCCAATATAAAAACAGATAGGCGCCATTAAGAATCGATGTCACCAAAAGAGTGGTAAGAATATATCGCTTGAAATAAAGATAAGGCAGGCATAGAAAAAATTGCACCAACAGACCAAACCCGGCCATCTCAAGCGCCTCCTTCGGTTCATTCGCCCCTAAATCAAAATACTGCGCCCAAGCATAAGACCATAAGGTCATAACGATGACAATCACAACAGCCGCGCTCAATAAAGAAAAAATCCGCTGTTGCTTGTTTTGAAATTGAAAAAACACGATACGTCCAAACCTCCTCAAAGCGGCACTTTCAAGCCCATTGATATTATAGTGGATTAAATTTAAATCAGGACAAGGCGATGAAGCCGCAGATAGTACAGATAGTACGGAACCGATTCACTTGGTGCTTTAAGCACCTTAGAGAATCGTTCTCTTTGAGCTAAGGCGAGTCAACGCCGTACTGGTTTAAAGTTAATCCACTATAAGGGTTCGATTTTTATTCAAAACCCTTATTCAGTCAACATGACGCCACTGATTTCAACCCGCCTTTTCAGACGACCTCTCGGTCTTTTGCACAACAACACCATCAAACCGCACTCGCCAACCCCATGCGCCTTGGTTTCCTATACAATATCGCGCAATACAAACCTACCCTACCACCATGTCCAAAAAAATCCTTATCATCACCCCGAGCTGGATTGGCGACTGCGTCATGACCCAGCCGCTTTACCGCCGCCTGCACGAACTCCATCCCGGCTGCACCATAGACGCATTTGCGCCCAAATGGTCGATGGCGGTGTTCGATCGTATGCCCGAAATCAACCGAGTTATTGAAAACCCGTTCGGACACGGCGCGTTGGAGCTGAAAAAACGCTGGCGCATCGGGCGCGAACTGGGCAAACAAGGTTACGACCAAGTTATCGTCCTGCCCGGCTCGCTCAAATCCGCCCTCATCGCCTTCGCCACCGGCATCAAACAGCGCACCGGCTACGTCGGCGAATCGCGCTACCTGCTGCTCAACGACATCCGCAAACTCGACAAAGCCGCCCTGCCCCTGATGGTCGACCGCTACACCGCCCTCGCCTACCCGACGCAGGCGGACTTCAACGGACATTCCGATAACCCGCGTTTCACCATTTCCCCCGAAAGCCGCGCCGCCGCGCTTGCCAAATACGGCTTAAACACCGACAAACCCGTTCTCGCCTTCTGTCCGGGCGCGGAATATGGTCCCGCCAAACGCTGGCCCGCACGCCATTTCGCCGAACTCGGCCGCCGCCATCTGGCGCAAGGCTGGCAGGTTTGGCTGTTCGGCTCGCAAAAAGATTTCGACATCGCCGAAGAAATCAACCGCCTTTCAGACGACCTCTGTACCAACCTTTGCGGCAAAACCAACCTTTCCGAAGCGATTGACCTGCTCTCCTGCGCCGACACCGTCGTCTGCAACGACAGCGGCCTGATGCACCTCGCCGCCGCACTCGACCGCAAACTCGTCGCCGCCTACGGCTCGTCCAGCCCCGACCACACCCCGCCCTTGAGCCAAAAAGCCAAAATCGTCAGCCTGCACCTCGAATGCTCGCCCTGCTTCAAGCGTGAATGCCCGTTAGGACACACCGACTGCCTGAACAAACTCACGCCGGACATGGTTCAAAAAGCGGCGGAAGAATTGGCGCAAACGGAATCTGAATAAGTCATCAGCCTATAAGCCCTGAATCGCAAACGTTATAGTGGATTAACTTTAAATCAGGACAAGGCGACGAAGCCGCAGATAGTACATCAGGACAAGGCGACGAAGCCGCAGACAGTACAAATAGTACGGCAAGGCGAGGCAACGCCGTACTGGTTTAAATTTAATCCACTATACAAAACCGCATTTATCGGTTTGCCACTTCACCGCCCTGCATTAAAAGAGCCGCCATACAACAAAAGGTCGTCTGAAACCTTACTCCGGTTTTCAGACGACCTGAGACCTTTGCAAAATTCCCCAAAATCCCCT
>NZ_KV794934.1:0-326 GCF_001808875.1 Neisseria sp. HMSC064E01 | reverse complement strand
TCGCGTTCGATGTCGGTGATGACTTCGTCGTCTAGGCTGATTTGGTGCAGGTGGCCGCTGCCGTAATACAGGTAGTTGATCTGTCTGCCGTCGGGCAGGACGGTAGCGGTGCGGTTGCCGTTGAAGTCGTAGTGGTAGCGGACGGTTTCGGTAACGGGCAGGTACAGCATGTCGTACTGCGCATCGCGCCAGTCGGTTTCGGGCAAACCGTTTCGGGCGTTCTCTTCCTTGCTCGGCATCTTCCATTGGTGTTGGGCGATGAGTTGGCCGTTTTCGTTGTAGTCGAAGCAGGTAATGCTGTGGCGGTTGGCGGCGCGGACGAGGTT
>NZ_KV794933.1:55648-67000 GCF_001808875.1 Neisseria sp. HMSC064E01 | reverse complement strand
GTTGCTATGATACGAGAGTTCCGATATACAAGATGGTGTGTTTCAGACGACCTTTCGGGCGGTTTGGGTTGGAAGGGTTGCCGTGTGTAAATGAACCGGATTCGGTGTTTATTATTTGTTTTTGTTGTAAATGAAAAGTTTGTTTGTTTCTTGGTATGGCGAACATGCAAACTATAAATGATTTAATTATTTATATGAATTATATATGACAAATAGCATAAAAGGTCGTCTGAATGGCTGGAACGTAAGGGTTTGTTCTTTTCAGACGACCTTTTCTAGGTTTGGGGTGTGGCAATTTGTTTACAAATCCCGATTGGCAACATTCATGGTCAAGTGGTTTTAGGATGCGGCTTTTCCGCTTTGCCGTTTGCTTTCTTTTTGGGCAGGATAAAGTGCATTTTCAAACCATTCGGCTTGATGTTTTCAGCCATGATTTTACCGTTGTGCTGCTCCATGATGTGCTGGGTCAGGGCAAGGCCTAAGCCCGTGCCGGGTTTGCTGGCGCTGGAATCGGCACGGTAAAAGGCGGTGAAAATGTGCGGCAGTTGCATTTCGTCCACGCCGGGGCCGTTGTCGGTAACATCGACAATCCAATGCTTGCCGTCTTGTCCGATATTGACGCGGATGGTGCTGCCTTCGGGGCTGTAATTGATGGCGTTGCGGATAACGTTGTCAAACGCGCGGTACAAATAGCCTTCGTTGGCGCAGACCGTAGCATTTTCGGGGATTCTGGGTTCGACCGAAAGGGTAACGGTTTGTTTGTTCTGCTGAGCGATGCTTTGGTTGTCTTCCACGATGTTTTTCAGGAAGGGGACGAGCTTCAGGCTTTCTTTTTCCAGCGGGATGTTGGACGTTTCCAAACGGGAAAGCGTCAGCAACTCGCCAACCAAGGTATCCATGCGGGTCAATTCGCCTTCCAGCCTTTTCAGGTATTGCTCCTGCTTTTGCGGCTGCGCCTGAATCAGACCGACAATCGCCTGCATGCGCGCCAAGGGCGAGCGCATTTCGTGGGAGACGTGGTGAAGCAGGTGGCGTTCTTTGGCAACGAGTTTTTCCAGTTTTTCCGCCATTTTGTCGAACTGGATGGCAAGGTGGGACAATTCGTCGTCGCGGTCGTCCACTTGCTGGGAAATACGGGTTTCAAGTTCGCCGTTTGCCACTCTGTCCATACCGCTGCCTAAGATTTTGATGGGCTTAGTAATGTTGCTGGCGAGGATGTACGCCATCAACAGGCCGACGACGATGATGAAGGACAGGATGATGAATTCGTGCCAAATCGGGGCGAGCGGCAGGCCCGGGATAAAGAGCGGGCTGGGCAGGCGTTGCGCCTGATGGCTGTCCCAACCTTTGATAAAGAAGAGGTATTCTTCACCGAAACGGTCGTATTCAATGTGCGCCAAATCGGAATTAGGGTTGTTGATGGCAAACACGCGGGCGCGTTCGATGGTGTGTCCGTCGATATTGCGGTCGAGGATGTCTTTTTTCTCGTCGCCTAAAATGACGTAAACGGAATTGGAGACTGGGCTGTCTTCCCATTCCGCCAATATTTCGCGCGCACCGCTGTCTCCGCGCGCCCTAAAGGCGGAGAGGATGCTGTTCATCAAAGTGGTTTCGATGGTGCGGCGTTGGTTGAATTGGTTTTCGGCAAGGGTGTTTTGCACCAGCCAAAAAGAAAAACTCGCCACAAAGATTGCGCAAACGATGACTGCGCAAAATGTGGCGAAGATGCGTTGAAACAGTTTCATTGATCTGTTTAATCTTTAGTTTTTAACAAACAGGTAGCCCAAGCCCCGTACGGTCTGAATCAGCGAGGCATCGCCCAGTTTGTGGCGGATGCTGGAGATATGGACGTCGATGCTGCGGTCGAATTTTGCCAGTTTGCGGTCGAGTGCTTCGATGGATAAAGTCTCTTTGCTGACAACTTGTCCGGCGTGGCGCATCAGGACTTCGAGCAGGTTGAACTCGGTACTGGTCAGCTCAAGCGGAGTGTCTTTGATGGTTGCTTGACGTTTGGCAGGGTAGAGTACAACGTCGCTGACGGAAATGCTGTTTGGCGCGTTGTTCGGCTCGCCGCTTTGTTGAGCGCGGCGGAGGATGGCGTTGATGCGTGCCAACAGTTCGCGCGGGGTGCAAGGTTTCGGAACATAGTCGTCCGCACCCATTTCCAATCCGATGATGCGATCGATGTCGTCGCCTTTGGCGGTCAGCATGATGATGGGAACGGTGCTTTGCGAGCGGACGTTTTTCAATACGTCCAAGCCGTTCATTTTCGGCATCATGGAGTCTAATACGACAACATCGTACTGACCGGTCAGGATTTCGTGTACACCAGCTTCGCCGTCCGGAACGCTGTGGACGTTCAATCCTTCGGCGGTAAGGTATTCGGTGAGCAATTCGGTCAGCAAAGCGTCGTCATCTACGAGTAATACGCGACTCATGGGATTTCCTTTTCGTGATTGTATGCGCTACGCAAACCCGAAATAAACGGGTGCGGCGGATAGTGATGGCTAATCTTAACACGCATTTTGAGTTTTTTGATAGCTTGTTTTCCTATGCTTTTGCGCTTTTTTGCATTGCAGGGACGCTGTCTTTACATTTCCAGACGACCCCTGTACCAAATCCCCAAAATATACGCCGAATTCATGTCAAACAGACGGCAAAATGATGCCAAAAAATACGACATTCGAGAAAAGAAGAGGGCATTCTAAAACAGGTCGTCTGAAAGCGTATTCGGGCTTTCAGACGACCTGTTTGATGTTAGAATGATTACTTATATTTATGAATGAATCACAAAGGGGCTTGTCGATATGTCCTTATCCATTGACGAACAGCTTTTACCGCACCGCAATGCCATCGATGAAATCGATGCCGAGATTTTGCGCCTGTTGAACGAGCGCGCAGGTCATGCGCACGCCATCGGCGAATTGAAAGGAACGGGTGCGGTGTACCGTCCCGAGCGCGAAGTGGCAGTATTGAGGCGGATTCAGAGTTTGAACCAAGGCCCGTTGCCTGACGAGTCCATCGCAAGACTATTTCGGGAGGTAATGAGCGAATGCTTGGCTTTAGAGCGTCCGCTGACGATTGCCTACCTCGGTCCGCAGGGAACGTTTACCCAGCAGGCAGCCATCAAACATTTCGGCCATGCCGCCCATACCGCCGCATTTCAAACCATAGACCAGTGTTTCCGCCAAGTCGAAACGCGGCAGGCGGATTATTTGGTTGCGCCGGTTGAAAACTCAACCGAAGGCTCGGTCGGACGCACCTTAGACTTATTGGCGGTAACCGCATTGAAAGCCTGCGGCGAAGTCATTGTCCGCATCCATCACAACCTCTTGCGTAAAGGCACGCACGAATTGGGCGGCATCACAAAAGTCATCGCACACGCCCAAGCGCTGGCGCAATGCAACGACTGGCTCGGACGCAACCTGCCCAACGCCGAACGCATCGCCGTTTCCAGCAACGGAGAAGCGGCAAGGCTGGTGGCGGAATCAGACGACCCCAGTATCGCCGCCATCGCAGGGCGTACCGCAGCCGATATTTACCATTTGAACTATGTCGCCGAATGTATCGAAGACGAGCCGAACAACACCACGCGCTTTTTGGTCATGGGGCATCAAGATACAGGCAGCAGCGGCAAAGACAAAACCTCGCTGGCAGTCTCCGCGCCCAACCGAGCCGGCGCCGTCGCCGCGCTGTTGCAGCCGTTTACCGAATCAGGCATTTCAATGACCAAGTTCGAAAGCCGCCCGAGCAAATCTGCGCTGTGGGAATACCTGTTCTTCATCGACATCGAAGGACATCAAAACGACGAAAAAGTCCAAAACGCACTGCGGCTCTTGAGCGAACGCGCATCGTTTGTCAAAGTCATCGGGTCCTATCCGGCAGCCGTTTTGTAATGTAGTGAGAATGAAGAAGGTCGTCTGAAAATTCAGATACGGGTTTTCAGACGACTTTTTCCATGCCTTTAACTTGTAGCATCTTCAGCATAATCAGCCCATTGGGCAGCCCACTCTTTCAATAAACGGTGGCGTTTTTCAAATGTCCGACGCAAAGTCGGTAGTCCGATTAGCCGGTCAATCGTTTTTCCCAGCCCGAAAGTAAATTCCACCGTATCTGTTACACAAGTACGCCCATCGAAAAACTTGAATTCATGCGTATGGCGGAAGGAGCGGTAAATCCCCTTCAACATCAGGTCGGTAAACGATTGGTTCGACTCAAGCGAAATGATTTCGGCGCGATGCCGCAACCAAATCCCGCAAACTCTGTATCTGAAATCCAAAATATCTCCCCGCGCCCAGTATTCCTTTTCCGATAACCATTGCACGTCAAACGGAAACTGACAGGCAAATCCGTGTCGGGAAGTACAGTAGCGGAATATCGGTTCGAGCGGCGCATCCAGCCGGATGCTGCGGGTGTAAGTCAGCATGATATCGACCGTTATGGGCAAAGATGGGGATGTTGATAAGAGTGGTGCGGTCGGTATCAGTTCATAATTGCATTGAACAGATGGGTTGGTAGTGATAATGGAATAAAGGTCGTCTGAAAATTTTTAGACGACCTTTTGAGGTAATTACAATCAAAAATTAAAAAGATTGGTTTAATCGTCTTCAATTTGCAGAAATTCTAACCATGCTTTTTTGTTATTTTCTAATTGTTTTAATTCAATATTAGGTTTATTTATATTCTCTTGGCAAGTTTTTATTTTTCTCTTTAAAGCTTCAATATATTTATTTTTCCATGTGTAAAAATCATCATTGGTAATTTCAATGTCAGAGAATTCTAAGTCATCAAGTTTAAATGAAGATTGTTTTTTAAGTTTAGTGTGTACGTCATATTCTGTTTTGATGCAATAATCCTCATTAATAATAATAATCAGTTTTTTATGAAAATTATTTATGTATTCTTCTTGAGTTTCCTTATATTTTTTTAGGCATTCCTTTATGGATTGATCTATAGATTGATCAAGTTTTTCTCTGAACTTAGGTTTTAATTTTTTAAGAATGCTGTTCTCTCCCAAAGCATCTGCTGTATCTTTGTAACTGGTTAGAATGAGAAAGTGAATAATCTTATCTTGCGGGTTGTTTTTTACGAAATTTACTACTTCTGAAGAATCTAATATTCGTTTTTCAGAATTTAATATTTCTGAAGTTTTTAAATCTAATCGTAATTTTTCCAGTAGTTTATATCTATTTAATAAACCTTGAAAACTATAAGGTGTTTCTAAATCTTTATTCTCCGAGTATTTATCTGGTGTTAGGCAGTATAATGCCAAGAGTTTAAGTATTTCATTTGGTATGAAGGAGCGAAGGATATCGCTATATAATTGTTCTTGAATATTGATATATTTTGTACTGATTTTCTGTCTAATTTCTACACTATTTTCCAAAAAATCTTCTATTTTTATTTTAGTATTTTTCTCATCATTATTGGCTGGCTCTTTGTTCTCATCTCTTTTGGATAGGTTTATACAAATAAATTTAAGCATTTGAAATAATAAATCAAAATATCCTTTTAGGGTTTGGTTGTGATTTATAATTTCTATTGCGTAATAATTACTCATCCCTTCAGATGGTTGTGCCTCAGTAATAGTATCAAGCCCTTTTTTATAGTGACTTTCAATGTCCCCGTTTACTTTAGCAATATCAGTTTCGACTTTTTCAATAGTCTTATTATGCTGCTCCAGTAAAGAAAAAAATGTCGATTCAAATTGTTGCAGATTAAAAATTTCTGACTGGCGGCTTTGTTGCTCTACCTGTTGGCGTTGCTGTTCTGCCGCCTGTTTCAACTCTTCGCGCGTTGCTTGCATTTCCTGCGCTTGTTGATGAATGGTGTAGAGCAGGCCGATAAGGGCTAGGAAGCTGATGATGGGGTTCAGCGTGCCGCCCAGATAGTCGCCGAATGTTCCCCATGTGGCGGAATCGTTAGCAATGGGGAATGTTTTGAAATTGTTGATATATCGTTCTAAAACAAAAATAAATGCTGCAACAGCGATTCCGCCTAATACCCATAATAAGCGATTGGGTTTATTCCCTTTTTCCATGGTTTTTCCTTGTGTTATTTCTATCTGGCTTCAGTTAATTTCTGATGAACTTGGAAACAACAATGCCGTAGTGAAGATGAAGGTGGGTCATTATAAAACAAAAGGTCGTCTGAAAATTTTCAGACGACCTTTATGATGAATCGCGGCGGTAGGTTTCAATTATTCTTGGCTGATGGGTTCGAAGCCCGGGCAGTCTTCATTATTTTTGGAATTGCTTGCCCAGAAGATGCCGTCGCTGTTGAGGTAAACGGAGCAGGTCTCGGTGGACTTGTATTCGTCTGTGGGTTTGGCTTCGAGGATGTATCTTGAGGAGGCGGAGTTTACGATTTTTTTATCGTTGTCGTCCGGGCCTTCGAAGTTGAAGATGGAGATATTGAAATATTGGTTTTGAACCAAGGGGGGCAAGGCGGGATTGCCTGCTTCGGCTTTTACGGTCGCATGCTGGGCATAGTAACGCTCGAGGTTTTGGGCGTTGATCAGCAGCTCGGAGCGGACGCTTTCCAAGCGTGTTTTGCGGACGTAGCGTTGGTAAGAGGGATAGCCGATCGTCGCTAAAATCGCGATGATCAGAACGACAACGAGTAGCTCGGGGAGAGTAAAACCTTGTGATTTGTTTTTCATAGTAAGTGTCATTGTGTTGTTATATTTATCATGCCGGGTCGTCTGAAAGGTTCGGGGAGGCGGCCGTTGTTGGGTTTGATAGATGTTGAATTATAGTTCTTTTCTCTTGTTTTGAATGTTTGGATAAATATTGAGATTGGGAAAATATGTAAATACGTTGAAATATTCTGGAAAAGGGTTTTGATTATTTCTATGTAAAACAATAAGTTAAATTTTAGTTTGGTCGGTTATTGTCTTGGCTGGGGTGGATGTTTACAGTAAAATCTGCCCGTTTTCAGCGTTTTCGGCGGATAAGTGTTGGGATTATGCGACATGAGTCAGGTGCCGGATTGAACAGATGAAATGGATGAATCAGAAAGTCAGTTATGGCAAAAATCATTAATAAATGGACGGTTGGAATAACGGTTGCTGCGGTGCTTGGGTTTGCTGCTTGGTCTTATTTCCAGCCCGAACCTCAAACTTCTTACATCACGGAAACGGTCAAACGCGGCGACATCAGCCAGACGGTGTCCGCTACGGGCGAGATTTCGCCGTCGAATCTGGTGTCGGTGGGCGCGCAGGCTTCGGGGCAGATTAAGAAGCTGTACGTCAAGCTCGGACAGCAGGTTAAAAAGGGCGATTTGATTGCGGAAATCAATTCGACCACTCAGGTGAACACGCTGAATACGGAAAAATCCAAGCTGGAAACGTATCAGGCGAAGTTGGTTTCTGCCGAAATCGCGCTGAACAGTGCGGAGAAGAAATACAAGCGCGAGGCGGCTTTGTGGAAGGAAAACGCGACGTCCAAAGAGGATTTGGAAAGTGCGAAGGATGCGCTGGCTGCGGCTAAGGCAAACGTTGCCGAGCTGAAGGCTTCCATCAAGCAAACCAAAATTTCCATTAATACCGCCGAATCGGAATTGGGCTATACCCGCATTACCGCGACGATGGACGGTACGGTGGTGGCGATTCCGGTGGAAGAAGGGCAGACGGTGAACGCGGTGCAGTCCACGCCGACGATTATTCAATTGGCGAATCTGGATACGATGTTGAACAAAATGCAGATTGCCGAAGGCGATATTACCAAGGTCAAAGCGGGGCAGGACATTTCGTTTACGATTTTGTCCGAACCGGATACGCCGATTAAGGCGAAGCTCGACAGCGTCGACCCGGGCTTGACCACGATGTCGTTGGGCAGCTATACCACCAGCACGGACACGACTTCCAATGCGATTTACTACTACGCCCGCGCTTTGGTGCCTAATCCCGACGGCAAACTTTCTATCGGTATGACGACGCAGAATACGATTGAAATCAACGGCGTGAAAAACGTTTTGCTCGTGCCGACGCTGACGATTAAAAAACACGACGGCAAATCGTTTGTCAGCGTTTTGGGTGCGGACGGTAAAGCTTCGGAACGCGAGATTACGGTCGGTCTGAAAGACAGCATGAATACCGAAGTGAAAAGCGGTTTGAAAGAAGGCGACAAGGTAGTGATGTCGGAAATGAGCGCGGCGGAGCAGGCTGAAGCGGCACAACGCGCCATGCAGGGCGGTCCGCCGAGATAAATAGGCAATAGGTCGTCTGAAAGTTTTGTTT
Source organism: Neisseria sp. HMSC064E01 (assembly GCF_001808875.1). Taxonomy (NCBI): domain Bacteria; kingdom Pseudomonadati; phylum Pseudomonadota; class Betaproteobacteria; order Neisseriales; family Neisseriaceae; genus Neisseria; species Neisseria sp. HMSC064E01. Next base: position 58,761 of record NZ_KV794933.1, on the reverse strand, counting down.
CTGAGCAAAATCCCCCTTTCAGACGACCTTTTCACTCCATACATCATTATCGGTCGGAAACACTTATGAGCTTAATCGAATGTAAAAACATCAACCGCTACTTCGGCAGCGGCGCGAACCGCGTTCATGTGTTGAAAGATGTTAGCCTGTCGATAGAGAAGGGCGATTTCGTCGCCATCATCGGGCAGTCCGGTTCGGGCAAATCCACGCTGATGAACATCCTCGGCTGCTTGGATAGCGCGACTTCGGGTTCGTATCAAATCGACGGCATCGAAACCGCCAAAATGGAGCCGGACGAATTGGCGGCATTGCGGCGCGAACGTTTCGGCTTTATTTTCCAACGCTACAACCTTTTGGGTTCGCTGACGGCGCGGGACAACGTCGCCCTGCCTGCCGTGTATATGGGTATGGGCGGCAAAGAGCGTTCCACGCGTGCGGAAAAGCTGTTGCAGGATTTGGGTTTGGAAGGCAAAGAAGGCAACAAACCCAGCGAACTTTCCGGCGGCCAGCAGCAGCGCGTCTCCATCGCCCGCGCCCTAATGAACGGCGGCGAAATCATCTTCGCCGACGAACCGACCGGCGCGCTCGATACCGCCAGCGGCAAAAACGTAATCGAAATTATCCAAAAGCTGCATAAAGAAGGGCATACCGTGATTATGGTTACGCACGATCCCGGTATCGCCGCCATCGCCAACCGCATCATCGAAATCCGCGACGGCGAAATCATCTCCGACAGTTCAAAAAATCCCGAAATCCCCGAAAGCAAAATAGAACGCATCAAAGAAAAATCTTCGTGGCTGTTTTATTACGACCAATTTGTCGAGGCCTTCAAAATGTCGGTGCAGGCGATTATGGCGCACAAAATGCGCTCGCTCCTGACCATGCTCGGCATCATCATCGGCATCGCCTCGGTCGTGTCCGTCGTCGCTTTGGGCAACGGTTCTGAGAAAAAAATCCTCGCAGACATCAGCGCGATGGGAACGAACACCATCAGCATCTTCCCCGGGCGCGGCTTCGGCGACAGACGCAGCGGCAGGATTAAAACCCTGACCATTGACGACGCCAAAGTCATCGCCAAACAAAGCTACGTCGCTTCCGCCACCCCGCAAACCAATTCCAGCGGCATGCTGACCTACCGCAACACCGATTTATCCGCCTCGCTTTACGGCGTGGGCGAACAATATTTCGACGTGCGCGGACTGAAGCTGGAATCAGGCCGCCTGTTTGACGAGGGCGATGTAAAAGAAGACGCGCAAGTTGTCGTGATCGACCAAAACACCAAAGAAAAACTCTTTGGCTCAGACGTCAATCCCTTGGGCAAAACCGTCCTCTTCAACAAACGCCCGCTGACCGTCATCGGCGTGATGCAAAAAGAAGAAAACTCCTTCGGCAATTCCGACGTATTGATGCTCTGGTCGCCCTATACGACCGTGATGCACCAAATTACCGGCGAGAGCCACACCAACTCGATTACCGTCAAAATCAAAGACGACGCCAACACCCAAGTCGCCGAAAAAGGACTGACCGAGCTGCTCAAAACGCGGCACGGTACGGAAGACTTTTTCATGAACAACAGCGACAGCATCAAGCAGATGGTTGAAACCACCACTGGCACGATGAAGCTGCTGATTTCTTCCATCGCCCTGATTTCATTGGTAGTCGGCGGCATCGGCGTGATGAACATCATGCTGGTGTCCGTAACCGAGCGCACCAAAGAAATCGGCGTGCGCATGGCGATTGGCGCGCGGCGCAACAACATACTGCAACAATTCCTGATTGAAGCGGTCTTAATCTGTATTATCGGCGGCTTGGTCGGGGTAGGGCTGTCCACGGCAATCAGCCTTGTGTTCAACCATTTCGTCACCGAATTTCCGATGGAAATTTCCATCGGCTCCGTCATTGGCGCGGTTGTCTGCTCGACAGCCATCGGCGTGGCGTTCGGTTTTATGCCCGCCAACAAAGCCTCCAAACTCAACCCGATTGACGCCTTGTCTAAGGATTAAAGTTTCAGACGACCTCCAAACCCAAAAGGTCGTCTGAAAATCCCGTTTGGCTATTGTCATCACAATGGAGTTATAGTGGATTAACTTTAAATCAGGACAAGGCGACGAAGCCGCAGATAGTACATCAGGACAAGGCGATGAAGCCGCAGATAGTACAGATAGTACGGAACCGATTCACTTGGTGCTTTAAGCACCTTAGAGAATCGTTCTCTTTGAGCTAAGGCGAGGCAACGCCGTACTGGTTTAAAGTTAATCCACTATACACACACCGAGGAAAACCTAATGATTACCCTGCATGTATTGGCACAGTCCCGCGCCCTGCGCATCGTCTGGCTGCTCGAACTCATCGGTGCACCGTATCAAATTAAAACCTACGCGCGCCATCCCGAAACCCTGCTCGCGCCCGACGAACTCAAAGCCGTACACCCGCTGGGCAAGTCCCCCGTTATCGATGACGACGGATTCGTACTCAACGAAAGCGGCGCGATTACCGATTACCTGATTCAAACCTACGGCGGCGGACGCTTCATGCCCGAACGCGGCAGCCAAGATTACTGGCATTACCAACGCTGGCTGCACTATGCCGAAGGTTCGCTGATGCCCTTGCTTTTGCTCGGGCTGGTGTTCCGCAAAATAGAAAACGCCCCCATGCCGTTTTTCATCAAACCCATCGCACGCAAAATCAGCGGCAACGTCAAAAACGGCTTTATCGAACCGCAAGCCGCCCTGCATCTTGCCTATGTCGAAAACGAATTAAACGGCAAAGACTGGCTGGTCGACAACCGGCTCAGCGGCGCCGACATCATGATGAGTTACCCGCTGCAAGCCACCGCCGACCGCTTCGGATTGGCGGACTATCCCAACATCCGCGCCTATTTGCAGCGCATTGAAAAAGACCCCGCCTATCAAACGGCGGTACAGAAAGCAGGCGACCCGCTGCTGCGTTTGGATAAATAAGGTCGTCTGAAAAAGCAAAAGTCGGGTCAGAACCCGACGCAATACCGAACACACGATTCACACAATACATTGCGAAAACAGCCCGAGCGTCGTCCGAATCCGCAACATATAGTAGATTAACTAAATCAGGACAAGGCGAGGCAACGCCGTACT
>NZ_KV794933.1:49351-55548 GCF_001808875.1 Neisseria sp. HMSC064E01 | reverse complement strand
CGTACTGGTTTAAAGTTAATCCACTATATTTCAGACGACCCCTCCCGAAACAGGCATCTCAAGCCTTCAATACAAGGAAACCTATGGACGTTTACGCAACATACACAGCCTATCCGCAAAGCGGCATCGAACAAATCAAAGCCTCCTCCGGCACGCCTGCCGCCGTATCCGAATGCAGCGCAGGCAAACTATGGGACGCGCTGCATTTTGTCCTGACCGGCAAAGGCTCGGACGATGCCGACGCGGCAAACCCGTTGAGCAAAGCCATGATTGGCAACATTTTGCGGCAGGACGAAGAAGCGGGCGAACATACCGGCTGGATAGACGATACCGAAACCGCCGAAGTAGCCCAAGCCCTGAACCAAGCCGATTTCGCCGCGCTGCTCGACAGTAAAGCCGCAGCAGATTTTCAAAACAACCAAATCTACCCCGATATTTGGGGCGATGAAAAAGCATTTGCCGAAACCCGCGCAGAATTGACGCAGCGGTTTAAAGAACTCGCCGCGTTCTACCAAGCCGCCGCCGAACAGCATTGCGGCGTCGTGGTCAGGATTTCATGATTTCAGACGACCTTTTTGAATGGGAAGAGGTCGTCTGAAAAAAGTAAGTCGGATACTTGTATCCGACATAAATTCAAATAAGAAATGGCTTTGTCGTTATTACTGCGCAGGCGGGAATGACGGCGGCGAAAGTAGCGTGGGCTTCGTCCGCGAAAACAAGTTGATCCATCCGATTGCAGATTTTCAGACGACCTCCAAACCAAAGGCTGAAACATGAACCCCGACAAAGTACAACGAAGCAAGCTGAACACGCTGACCGACCTGCCCAATGTCGGCAAAGCCGTGGCGGAGGATTTGGCTTTGCTCGGCATCACGCAGCCGCAGGATTTGGCGGGGCAGGACGCTTACGAAATGTACGACCGCCTGTGCAGCCTGACCGCAACCCGACACGATCCCTGCATGATCGATATCTTCCTGTCGCTGGTTGATTTTATGCAGGGGAACGAACCGAAGCCGTGGTGGCATTTTACGGAACAGCGAAAAGCGTTTTTAGCCGATAAATAAACGCAGCCGATGAGATTGTTCAGACGACCTCGCTACCTTTCAGGTCGTCTGAAACCTTAAACCGAAAGACACAACATGCAGAAAAAACCTTTTTTTCAGACGACCTTATCCCTGTCGCTCGCCCTTGCCTTAAGCGCGTGCGCCGTCCACAGCACCGACCAAAACCTCACGCTTGAATCGACGGGGCAGGTGATGAGCGCGGCGGAGGCTGCCGAACGCTACGACGTGAACGGCAACTGGTGGGAAATCTACCAAAGCCCGCAGCTAAACGCCCTGATGGCACAGGCTTTGGAAAACAATATCGATTTGAAACAGGCTGCCATCAGCGTCAATAAAGCCCTGTATCAGGCGAATATTTTGGGGGCGGATTTGGTGCCGTCGTTCAGCGGCTCGGTGGGCGCGTCCACATCCAAAAACCTGAAAACCGGCAGCCACGGCAACACCTTCAGCAGCCAGCTCGGCTTGAGCTACGAATTGGATTTGTGGCGCAAACTCAGTGCCACCGCCGACGCGCAAGTCTGGGAATACCAAGCCACGCGGCAGGATATGGCAAACACGCGCCTGACTTTGATCAACAATGTCGCCGATGCCTATTTCAACATCGCCTATCTCAATGAAGCCATTGAATTGGCGCAGAAATCCCTCAAGCAATATCAGGAAATCAACCGCATTGCCGAAGCCAAGTTCCGTTACGGCAGAGCCGACTCCAGCCAGCCGACGCAGGCGAAACAATCGCTCTTGAGTGCGCAAAACAACCTGATTTCCCTGAAAAGCAGCCTCGACACGCAAAAACAGGTTTTACGCAACCTGCTCAACCTCAAGCCGAACGAAGACATCGCCGCCGACCCCGCGCAATTCCGCCTACCGTCCGTCAAAGGCGTGAACCTCGACGTACCGATTACCGTGTTGGCGAACCGCCCCGACCTGCGCGCCGTCGAATACCGCCTGCAATCCTCGCTCCAATCCGTCGAAGCGCAAAAACGCAGTTGGTATCCCTCGATTACATTGGGCGCGAGCTTGAGTACGTCGTCTGAAAAAGCCAAAAGCGCGTTCAAGATCCCGCTCTTGGGCGGCTCCGCCACCATCAACCTGCCGTTCCTCAACTGGCAGACCATGAAATGGAAAGACAAAACCGCCCAAGCCAATTTCGACAGCGCCAAACTCGACTTTGAAAAAGCTCTGACTACCGCGCTGAACGAAGTCAACACCAACTACCTCGCCTACCAAAACGCCCAAGCCGCGCTTAACAACCAAGAGCAGCGTTACGCCTTGGACAAGAAAAACAGCCGCTACTACCAAGTGCGCTACCAACACGGCAAAAACGAGCTGAAATACTGGCTGGAAGCGTTGAGTACAGAATACGGCTCCGCCCAAAACGTATTGAACCAGCGGTACGAAACGCTGAAATACGAAAACATGGTGTATAAAGCGATGGCGGGACGTTATACGCCGAAGTAGGGAGAGCGCTGCAAAAGAGGTCGTCTGAAAACTGAAAAAAGCGGTTTTCAGGCGATTTTTGTCGGTTGTGCATGGCTTAAGTTTGCTGCGGGCAAGGCGTCAAGCTGTGGTAAGATGGGAGCCGTCGAAACACAGTCGGTTTGCAAAAGTCAGCCAAAACGGGCGGAGGAAACGGGTGTCTCAACGTATCAATCGCCAAGCGCAATCCGTCGGGTTGTGCTTTTTTGTTTTCAGACGACCTCAAGCCGTTGACCGATTCGGCACATCACATACAAAACAGGAGAAACCAAATGGAAGAAACATTCGTCCAAACGCTGACCATCGCCGGCTCGGACTCCGGCGGCGGGGCGGGGATACAGGCGGATTTGAAGACGTTTCAAATGCGCGGCGTATTCGGTACCAGCGTGCTGACCGCCGTGACCGCGCAAAACACGCTCGGCGTATCGGCGGTGCATCTGATTCCGACCGACATCATTGCCGCGCAAATCGAAGCGATCCGTGCCGATTTTGAAATCCGCGCCTATAAAATCGGGATGCTGGGTACGGCTCAAGTGATTGAATGCGTTGCCGAAAATTTGAAAAAATGCCGTTTCGGCAAGCGCGTCCTCGATCCGGTGATGATTGCCAAAGGCGGCGCGCCGCTGTTGCAGGATTCCGCCGTCGAAGCGATGAAACGCCTGCTGTTGCCCGATACGGACATTCTGACGCCGAACCTGCCCGAAGCGGAAGCCTTGACGGGCGTGCGCATTGAAAACCGCCAAGACGCGGAACGCGCCGCCAAAATCCTGCAAGATTGCGGCGTGAAAAACGTGGTGATTAAAGGCGGGCATTTGGGCGACAGCCGCAGCGAATACTGCACCGACTGGCTGTTTACGCCGGATGACGTGTTTGAATTTGCCGACCGCCGCTTCCCGACGGCGCATACGCACGGTACGGGCTGCACGTTCTCCGCCTGTATCGCCGCCGAGCTGGCAAAAGGTTTCGAAACACTCGAAGCCGTGCAAACCGCCAAAAAATACATTACCGAAGCGATTCGCAACCCTTTGAACATTGGAGCGGGACACGGTCCGGTCAATCATTGGGCGTATCGGGATTGAATAAGGTCGTCTGAAACGGAAATTTCAGACGACCTCTTGCTATATTTATCAGTCAAATTTGTTTACAATATTGGGCAAACCAACTTCAACTTCGCGGAAGAGACATCATGCAAGTTACATCAAAATGGATAGACGGAATGTGCTTTGTCGGCACGACCGAAAACGGACACAGCGTCGTCATGGAAGGCGCGGCGGCGGAAGGGCAGGCGAAACGCGGCCCCAGCCCGATGGAAATGCTGCTTTTGGGCGTGGCGGGCTGTTCCAGCATCGATGTTGTAATGATTGCCGAGAAACAGCGTCAAAAGGTGGTGGACTGCCAAGCGACGGTTACCGCGAAGCGCGCCGACGATGCCCCGCGCGTGTTCACCGAAATCCACATCCATTTTAAAGTCATCGGACACAATTTGACCGAATCCGCCATCGAGCGCGCCGTGCAGATGTCCGCCGAGAAATATTGTTCCGCCTCGATTATGCTGGGCAAGGCGGCGAAAATCACCCACAGTTTTGAAACCGTCGAAGCAGAGTAATTTTTCAGACGACCCCTCGTATCCTTGGGGTCGTCTGAAAAGCGTTTATAGGCGGAATACTGTTTAAGCGTGAATAAAGGCCGCCCAACAAAAAAGCAGATATATTCACGCTACACCATGAATATATCTGCTTGCTTATTGTGGATTCTCTCTCTATCAGCCTTTATAACTTGGCCTTTCAGCGTATTGTGCAAGCTTAGTTAGGGATTGTCAACAATTTTTAATTATATCTTAATCAGGTTTCGTGCCATATTGAAATGAAATCAAGCAAAAAGCGATACAGGGCGGCTCAACGCCGTCGGAAATTTCCAGTCATTTCAAACAATATGACACGCCAGACCATGAGGAGAGCTTAAATAATGAATACCGATAACGAAACCCTCCATGCGCCCACCCCTTCCTCCATGATGCCGGCAGGCAGGCACGATTCGGAGCTGTTCCGCGTTTACGCCCTGATACTCGACGGCATCACCGACCATGTTTTACTGCCCGGCAAAAAACTGACCGAATCCGAGCTTTGCCGCCAAATGGTTTGCTCGCGCAATACCGTACGCGGCGCGCTGTCCCTGTTGGCGCACGACAAAATCGTCGATTTGCAGCCCAATCGCGGCGCGTTCGTCCATGTGCCCGATTTGAAGGAAATGCAGGACGTGTTCAACGCGCGTATCGAAATGGAAAGCATGATTCTGAACCTTCTGTCCGATATGCCCGATTTGGAAACCCGCCTCCAGCCGCTTTACACCATGATCGAACGTGAAGAACAGGCGTCCGACAGCGGCGACCGCGTGGGTTGGAACCGCCTGTCCAACGCCTTCCACGTCGAACTCGCGCGCCTCATCGACAACCACGTCTTGTTCGACATCATGAACACCCTGTGCGCCCGTTCTTCGCTCATCGTCGCCGTTTTCGATGCGCAGCGTCATGAAAAACGCGCCATCAACCCCCATACCCATTCCGAACACCGCGAAATCCTCGACCTACTGGTCAACGGCAAACGCAACCGCGTGGTCAAAGTCATGCGCAAACACTTAAGCGCGTGCGTGGAGCGTTTGGAACGCAAATACGAAGCGGAATAATCCCAATCACGCCAAAAGGTCGTCTGAAAACCAAGATTCAGGTTTTCAGACGACCTTTGGTTTTAGCAAAAGCCAAATAGACGGCTGCCTTTTCCGGCTTCGGGCAAAAGGCGTACAATCCGAATTCAAACGAACCGGAACGAATGGAAACGAATCCAGATGAAACCGAAAATACAGAGACACGAACATATCCTCACGCTCGTGCGCGAGCAACATTTCATGACGGTCGAGCAGCTTGCGGAAGCCTTGGACGTTACCCCGCAGACAATACGCCGCGACATACAGGAATTGAGCGAAAGCGGTCAGTTGAAGCGTTACCACGGCGGGGCGTCGGTCGGCGATATTTCCGGCAACGCGGCACAAGGCAAGCGCAATCATTGCCAAAATGAAAAAAACGCCATCGCCCGCCTGATTGCCGCCCACATTCCCGACAATTCGTCGCTGTTTATCAGCATAGGCACGACAATGGAAGCCGTTGCCGCCGAGTTGGTCAAGCAGCGCAAAAACTTGCGGATTATCACCAACAATATTTACGTCGCCTCCATCACGTCCGCGCGCACCGACTACACCGTCATCATCACCTCCGGCGTCGTGCGCCCATTGGACGGCGGGATTACGGGCGTGGCGACGGTTGATTTTATCAATCAGTTTAAAGTCGATTATGCCGTCATGAGTACGCACGGCGTGGAAAGCGACGGCTCGCTGTTGGACTACGACTATAAAGAAGTCAGCGTCATGCAGGCGATGATGACCAATGCGCGGGTCAGGTATTTGGGCGTGGACCACAGCAAATTCAACAGCAACGCCTTGGTCAGACTGGGCGACATCGGCTCGTTTGACAAAGTATTTACCGACCGCGTACCAGAAGCCGCCATGCAGAAGGTTTTGGGCGATGCGGGCGTAGAATGGCTGGTTGCCGAACCTGTGCCGCTTTGATTTCGGGGGTTATAGTGGATTAACTTTAAATCAGGACAA
>NZ_KV794933.1:47994-49251 GCF_001808875.1 Neisseria sp. HMSC064E01 | reverse complement strand
GTACTGGTTTAAAGTTAATCCACTATACAAAAGGTTAATGAAATTCGGGTACAATGGGGAAGCGTTTTCAGATGGCTGCTATTGGATGGGTAGGTCGTCTGAAAACTAAGCATCCATCCATGAATGTTCTTTTATTCAGAAGAACAGTTTTGAAAAGTCATCAAGATGAATTTCCCCCGTATTAGCGAAAGAACATTTGCCGGCCTATCATTGGCTGGCAGTATCATTATTATCATCACGACTTCGATATGGTTTAGTGAGGCAATGCCCGATCGCTTCGAGTTTACATTGATTGCCGGTGTGTTGATGCTTGGCTCGGCGAATCTGGTTTATGTCTTGTTTTCCCATCGTTTGCGACCTGCTACTGTGGCGGGCAGCGTGTGGATAACAACCATACTTTGGTTGTTGTTTATGATGGCGGTAGACAGTGCTGACAGTCATAATGACCCTTACTCCCCCAATTACGATCATCACGGATCAGCTTTTTTGTGGCTAGGGTTGCCTGTATTTTATGTTGGTTCGCTGATTGCTTCCATTATCGCCACCGCAGCCCGCCCCAAGCTGCTCTCTTTAGAAAAATCCTCACTTCAAGCATTTTGGGCGTCCATGCGCTGGTCTTTTATAGGCACTACCGGTTTGCTTTGGATTTTTTACCCAATCGCAATTTTGGTTATTTTGGGTATCGTTCTGTTGATTAACCGGCTGGTTGATTTTATCGATTCATCAACCGCATTCAAACGTCTGGAAGACCATACTTCCGACCATTCCAATCTTTCATCCGATTCGTAATGAGCCATACAGAGGTCTGCTATTTGACGGATAGGTCGTCTGAAAACCAATCATCCGTATATGAATGTCCTTTGATTCAAGAGAACAGTTTTGAAAAGACGTAAAGATGAATTTCCCCAGTATTAGCGAAAAAAAATTTGCCGGCCTTTCATTGGTAGGCAGTATCGTTATTATCATCACGACTTCGATATGGTTCGACCAGGTAGGTCCTGAAGATTTTGACAACACATTGATTGCCGGTATGTTGATGCTTGGCTCGGCGAATCTGGTTTATGCCCTGTTTTACCGGCGTTTGCGTCCCGCTACGTTGGCGGGCAGCTTGTGGGCGACAGCCATCGTTTGGGTTTGGTATATGATAGAGGTACTCGATGAGCTCGCTTACATTCGGCACGGTTCAGGTGATTTGTGGTTTGTGTTGCCTTTATTCTATGGCATCTCGCTGATTGCTTCCATTATCGCCACCGCAGC
>NZ_KV794933.1:32298-47894 GCF_001808875.1 Neisseria sp. HMSC064E01 | reverse complement strand
TGATTGCTTCCATTATCGCCACCGCAGCCCGCACCAAGCTGCTCTCTTTGAAAAAATCCTCACTTCAAGCATTTTGGGCGTCTATGTGCTGGTCTTTTATCGGCAATGCCAGTTTGCTTTGGATTTTTTACCCAATCGCACTTTTGATTATTTTGGGTATCGTTCTGTTGATTAACCTGCTGGTCAAGTTGATCGATTCATTAACGGCATCAAGACGTCTGGAAGACAATACTTCCGACCATTCCAATCTTTCATCCGATTCGTAATTGTCCAGGTAGAGGTCGTCTGAAACGGTTTTCAGACGACCTCTATACCTTGTATTGACTGTAAAGACATCCTATTTTCAGGTAAAATCGGCACGACATCATATTTTCAGATAGCTCCCGACCATGCTCAATAAAGACCAATTCGCGGACAACCATTTCATCCGCACCATCATCGAAGAAGACCTCAAAAGCGGCAAACACGAAGCCATCCAAACCCGTTTCCCGCCCGAACCCAACGGCTACCTGCACATCGGCCACGCCAAATCCATCTGCTTGAACTTCGGTTTGGCGTATATTTACGACGGCCTGTGCAACCTGCGTTTCGACGATACCAACCCCGAAAAAGAAAACGACGAATACGTCAACTCCATTAAAGAAGATGTCGAGTGGCTCGGTTTCCATTGGGCGGGCGAGCCGCGTTTCGCTTCCAACTATTTCGACCAGCTTTACGACTACGCCGTCGGTTTAATCAAAGACGGCAAAGCGTATGTCGATGATTTGACGCCTGAAGAAATGCGCGAATACCGCGGCACATTGACCGAGGCGGGTAAAAACAGTCCTTACCGCGACCGCAGTATCGAAGAAAACCTCGACCTGTTCACACGCATGAAAAACGGCGAGTTCCCCGACGGCAGCAAAACCCTGCGCCTGAAAATCGACATGGCATCAGGCAACATCAATATGCGCGACCCCGTCATCTACCGTATCCGCCGCGCCCATCACCACAACACCGGCGACAAATGGTGCATCTACCCGATGTACGACTACACGCATTGCATTTCCGATGCCATCGAAGGCATCACGCATTCCTTGTGTACGCTCGAATTTGAAGCCCACCGCCCGCTGTACGACTGGGTGTTGGACAACATCCCCGCGCCACACGCCACCCGCCCGCGCCAATACGAGTTTTCCCGTTTGGAGCTTCTGTATTCCGTCACCTCCAAACGCAAGCTGAACCAACTGGTTTCAGAAGGCCACGTTTCCGGCTGGGACGACCCGCGTATGCCGACCATTTCCGGTATGCGCCGCCGCGGCTACACGCCCGAAGGCCTGCGCCTGTTTGCCAAACGCGCCGGTATTTCTAAATCTGAAAACATCGTCGATATGAGCGTGTTGGAAGGTGCGATTCGTGAAGAGTTGGAAAACTCCGCTCCGCGCCTGATGGCGGTCTTGAACCCGCTCAAAGTGACCCTGACCAACTTTGAAGCCGGCAAAACCCAAAGCCGTAGCGCCGCGTTCCACCCCAATCACGAAGAAATGGGCGAGCGCGAAATCCCCGTGTCCCAAACCATCTACATCGAAGCGGACGACTTTGCCGAAAATCCGCCTAAAGGCTTCAAGCGCCTGACACTCGGCGGCGAAGTGCGCCTGCGTCACGGCTATGTGATCAAATGCGACGAAGTAGTAAAAGACGCGGCAGGCAATGTGGTCGAACTCAAATGCAGTATCGACCACGACACCTTGGGAAAAAATCCTGAAGGCAGAAAAGTCAAAGGCGTGATTCACTGGGTTTCCGCCAAACACGCTGCCGAAATCAAAGTCCGCCTGTACGACCGCCTCTTTACCGTCGAGCGTCCCGATGCCGTGCGCGGCGAAGACGGCAACTATCTGCCGTTTACCGATTTCCTCAACCCCGAGTCCGTCAAAGAAATCACCGCCTATGCCGAACCCGCAGCCAAAAACCTGCCCGCCGAAAGCCGTTGGCAGTTTGAGCGTATCGGCTATTTCGTGACCGACCGCAAAGACCACCGCCCCGAGCAGCCCGTGTTCAACCGCACGGTCACGCTGAAAGATTCTTGGCAGCCCAAGTAATCTGTTTGCAACAGCGATATTGGAAGGTCGTCTGAAAACTTGAAATCTGGTTTTCAGACGACCTATTTTCTGAATATAAAGAAAAGGAAATACTTGTTTTGGAGAATTTAATTCTTATTGGCATGGCCATATTGACTATGGCCGCCATAGTTTGGATTGCCAGTATTGTGGCAATTGTTAAATCCAAAAATCCGCTGATTAGGAATTCAGCCATCATTTTCAATTTGATCGTGGTGTCATTGTTTGGCATGTATATGGTTAAGGCATGGCAAACTAAAAGGTATGATGATTCAAGTTATCAAACGGCTAAAGAGGAGTTGGTGATTGATGGTATACGAATTCCGGCAGGTTCGAAGCTGACCGTAGCTCCTCAGGATGGGGTATCGAAAAAGCCTGATTTTTCTACTTTTAGCGAAGTCACATTTTCTCGCCCTGTTGAATGGAAAGGCATGGAAGTTAATAGAATGAATCGTTCTGCGTACCAGACTGAAGATGGTTATCAAGCAACACTGACGATGAATGCTATTGGGGAAGCCAGGACGGTTGATGTGGAAGGGTGGTCCTGCCGGAGTGACGGAGAGATAGAGTGGCAAGCATTGACTAAAGGTGGCAAGATGCCGTCCAGTCCTGATGATTATTTCCTATCAAGTTGCATGTTAAACGAATCAGCCGAAGTGTCCCTGCCTGAGTGGTTTGTGGATGGGAAATTATATTTTTGGCGAGTGACGCGCACTGAACGTGACGGTTATTGGCAGGTAAAGATTGCTTCCAATGATCAGCCTTATTGGGGAAACGTCATTCTTGATTCAAATAAACAGTTAAAAAACTTTGAGCTGACATTAACACAGAAAAACTTGCCAGGCTGTGCGATTGATGATGACGGTGTTACGCTGGAATGGGATAGGGATAACCCTGATGTTGTTACAGTAGCGAGCACTGTCGATCTGCCCGAATTGTGCTGGGGTAAAAAAGTTGTCCGCCCCAAATCAAAGGCGGCAGAATAGAGGTATTGAGGTCGTCTGAAAACTTGAAATCGGGTTTTCAGACGACCTTTGTTGATAAAGGAATGAGATGGAACGTTATTCTGTACATTTGAAACTGCTGGGGATGGCGGTATTGTGGGGTGCGTCTTGGCCGATGGGGCGGATGCTGGGTCAGTCGCTGCCGCCGCTGACGGGCGGGGCGGTTCGGTTTGTACTGGCTTCGGTTTTGTTGTTGGGCTGGTTGTTTGCGCGCAGCAGGTTTGCGACTTTGGCGGCTTTGTCGGTGCGGCAATGGCTGGGTTTGACGGCGGCCGCTTCCGTTGGGGTGTGCGGCTATGCGGTGTTTTTTATGCTGGGTTTGCAGGCAATGCCGGCGGGTAAGGCGGCGGTGGTTGTGGCGGTGAATCCCGTGCTGACGCTGCTGCTGGCGGCTTGGCTTTTTGGCGAACGTTTAAACGCGAAGATTTTGGCGGGTATGCTGCTGGCGGTCTGTGGCGCGATAACGGCGGTAACGCAAGGGCAGCCGTTGACGGTATTGTCGGGCGGCATCAAGGCGGGGGAGTGGCTGATTTTCGGCTGTGTGGTCTGCTGGGCGGCTTATACTTTAATCGGACGTGCGGTTTTACGCGGGATAGACGCGCTGACGGTAACGGCGGCAACGTCGTTCATCGGCGCGCTGATGTTGTCGGTGGTGGCGTTGTGGACGGACGGGCTGCCGTTTGAGGCAATGGCGGCGATGGATGCAAGCGGTTGGACTGCCTTGGCGTGGCTGGTCATCGGCGCGACGGTATTGGCCTACGCGTGGTATTTCGAAGGCGTAAAGACTTTGGGCGCAGGCAGCGCGGCGGCGTATATTACGCTCGTGCCGATTTTCGGTATGCTGTCTTCGGCGTGGGTTTTGGGCGAACCGCTGCATATTTCGCTGGTTGCGGGTTGCGCGGCGGCGGTTGGCGGCATGACGCTGATGCGGTACGGGCAGAAGGTCGTCTGAAATTTTTGTTCGGGTATTTTTACTTTATTGAAATTGGGTTTCAGACGACCTTTTATTTATAATAGGTAAACAGAAGTGACGTGGATTTATAGTGGGTTAAATTTCAATATAACGAACAAAGAAAGCATAAATGCTGCCGCTTTATAACTTTATTTGGCTGACAGTGGTCGCCATACTGTGCTTGATGCTTGTCGATATGACGTTGAAGGCTGAAAGACCGTTGTTTAAAGCAATGGCTGTCAGGTTCAATGTGTTTTTGCTGTGCTGTTTGGGCGTTCAGGCGTGGAGCGTGTGGATGGGGCAGCAAGAGCCGGAGGGGTATGTGCTTCGGGAGGATACGGTGGTAGATGGTTTTCCATTGCCCGCCGGAACGAAGTTTCATTTTCGGTGGAAAAAGGATATCGAATCTTACGAGTATGCCGTCTTTCCCAAGCCTGTCGAATGGAAGGGCGTAATGATTAAGGCGGTGGAACGGAAGTTTGATGATCAATATATAGGCAGAAGCGTTTTTCTGCAGCCGGCGGAAGTAGCCGATCACAAACCGGTTTGGTCGGAAGGTTGGTTGTGTCGGATGGACGCTGAAGATTTTGGGTGGAAGTATGTCGGTACGAAGGATAAGCGAACGTCTTCACCTGACGATTACCGGCTGACGGGATGTCAGTTGGATGACTCTTTCGCGCTGCCGGTGCCGCAATTGGGCGAAAATGTGCAGCTTGGTTTGCGTGAAGTGAGATATATTGAATCCGATGAATCCGGCAAAGTTTGGCTGGCATGGTTGGCTTCTGAAAATATGCCCTTTACAGGCTTGATAACGCTGAACGATAAAAAGAATATTGTGGAAATAGAGATTGAACCCAAACAAACCGATATTTTGGGCTGTGTATTCAACAATGTTTCCCTGCTGACTTGGAAGCGTGACCAGCCCGATATCTGGACGGTATCAGCCAACCGACAAGCAGAAAATGAATTGGTGGCAGAGCATAATGTGAAACAGCCGGAAACTTGTTGGGGGAGGAAACTTGTCTATAAGTATTAATCGGCAGGTCGTCTGAAACGACGGCTGTCAGCTTGTTTCATCCAATACTTTTATTCTCAAGGAAATCATGATGTCCGCTCCGCTTGAAATCGAAACCCACCCTTTCCCTGCCGTACTGCCGCCGCAGGCGACGGTAATGATGATGGGGACGTTTCCGCCCAAGGAAGACAAACGCGCGATGCAGTTTCATTATCCGAATTTTCAAAACGATATGTGGCGCGTCTACGGGCCGGTGTTTTTTAATGATGCGGCGCATTTCCAGATGCCGTCTGAAAAAGCGTTTGATGCCGAGAAAATCAAGGCGTTTTTGCGTGAACGGGGGATTGCGTCCTGCCCGACCGTGTTGAAGGCGGTGCGGGAGCACGGCAATGCGTCGGATAAGTTTTTGCAAGTGGTCGAAACTGTCGATTTGGCGGCGGTGTTGGCGCAGATGCCCGACTGCCGCCATATCTGCACCACCGGAGGTAAGGCGACGGAAATCCTGCTCGATATTCAGGGCGGCGGCATCAAAATGCCGAAAACGGGCGAAACCGTGCCGTTTCCGTTTGCCGGACGGGATTTGACCCTGACCCGCCTGCCGTCCACTTCACGCGCTTATCCTTTGAGTTTGGCGAAAAAGGCGGCGGCGTATCGGGCGTTTTTCGAAATGGCGGGTTTGTGTGAAAAGCAGTTATAATTGCTGACAATTTTCCCTTTCAGACGACCTTCTTAAACCGAGGTCGTCTGAAAAAACAGACAAGGAAGAAATCCGATGAAAAACTACCAAGCGCCCGACGAGAAGGGCTTTTTCGGCGAACACGGCGGACTTTATGTCTCCGAAACCCTGATTCCCGCTCTGCAAGAGCTGGCGGATGCCTACAAAGCAGCGAAAAACGACCCGTCGTTTTGGGAAGAGTTCCATCTCGATTTGAAACACTACGTCGGCCGCCCCAGCCCCGTTTACCATGCCGCGCGATTGTCCGAGCATTTGGGTGGCGCTCAAATCTGGTTGAAACGCGAAGACTTGAATCACACCGGCGCACATAAGGTAAACAACACCATCGGTCAGGCATTGCTCGCCCGCCGTATGGGCAAAAAACGCGTCATTGCCGAAACCGGCGCGGGTCAGCACGGCGTAGCTTCCGCCACTGTCGCCGCCCGCTTCGGCATGACTTGCGACGTGTACATGGGCGCGGACGACATCCAGCGCCAAATGCCCAACGTGTTCCGCATGAAATTATTGGGCGCGAACGTGGTCAGCGTCGACAGCGGCAGCCGCACGCTGAAAGACGCGATGAACGAAGCCATGCGCGAATGGGTTGCCCGCGTGGACGACACGTTCTACATCATCGGCACCGCCGCCGGCCCCGCGCCGTATCCCGAAATGGTGCGCGATTTCCAATGCGTGATCGGCAACGAAGCCAAAGCGCAGATGCAGGAAGCCATCGGCAGACAGCCTGACGTCGCCGTTGCCTGCGTCGGCGGCGGCTCGAACGCCATCGGACTGTTCCACCCGTATATCGGCGAAGAAAACGTGCGCCTCGTCGGCGTGGAAGCCGGCGGTTTGGGCGTGGACACCCCCGACCACGCCGCGCCGATTACCAGCAAAGCCCCCATCGGCGTACTGCATGGCTTCCGCAGCTACCTGATGCAGGACGAAAACGGCCAAGTTTTGGGTACACACTCCGTTTCCGCAGGCTTGGACTACCCCGGCATCGGCCCGGAACACAGCCACCTGAACGACATCAAGCGCGTCGAATACACCGTAGCCAAAGACGACGAAGCACTCGAAGCCTTTGATTTGTTGTGCCGCTTCGAAGGCATCATCCCCGCGCTCGAATCTAGCCACGCACTCGCATGGGCAGTCGCCAACGCGCCGAAAATGGGCAAAGACCAAGTGATTTTGGTCAACCTGTCCGGCCGCGGCGATAAAGACATCAATACCGTGGCGAAACTGAAAGGGATTGAGTTGTAAGGTTTCAGGTAGCCTTTGGGTTGCCTGAATTTTGTTTATCGAAACAAGGAAAAAAACCATGAGTATGTTCACTATGTTGCATGGCGTTCCTTCCGAATTTTTGGAAGCCTGCCTTGCCGACAGTTCGCGTTTGGATGAATTGTCCTATCCCGACGATGCCGAAAATAATCCCGATTTTTTGGATACTGACAAAACATGGGGTGCGCTCACGTTCATGTTGGGCGGTGATGATACGGGTGTGCCTGACGATGAGGTTTTGTTGAGTCAAGCTGCTTTGGGTTCGGAAGCCATAGACGAAGAATACGATATGGGTATGTCTCCTGCGTTTTATCTGACGGCAGAGCAAGTGGCACAGTTGGCGAAAGAAATTACGGCGTTGAGTGATGATGAATTGCTCAGTCGATACCAACCTAGTGAAATGGAAGACATTTACCCATGTGAATGGCAAGAGGATGATGAAGAAACGTTGGAATGGTTGCTGCAATACTTCCATGCGTTGCAAAAATTCTATGCTGAACAGGCACGAAAAGGTCATGCCGTGATTAGCTATATCGCCTGATACTCCGAAAATAAAGCCGTTTGAAAGTCCGCCTTTCAAACGGCTTGTTTTTAGCTGCCGAAATTTGTCTGCGTAATGATGCGCTGGAGATTAACCGCTTTGCCGAAAACAGGTTTTCAGACGACCTTTTCCTTATCCGATAGAGACTTTCAGGTTCTCATCTAATCATCAGAGTGGGTTAAAATAGCGGAATTTGGCATTGACCCTGTAAGAAAATATGTTTTCCGAACACGCTTCCTCCCTGCTCGATTTCGACCGCGCCCATCTGCTCCATCCTTATACGTCCATGACCGACCCGTTGCCTGTTTATCCGGTTCGCCGTGCGGAGGGCGTGCATATCGAATTGGCGGACGGAACGCGGCTGATCGACGGGATGTCGTCTTGGTGGTGCGCGATACACGGCTACAATCATCCCGTTTTAAATCAGGCGGTTGAGGCGCAGATTAAACAGATGTCGCATGTGATGTTCGGCGGTTTGACACACGAGCCGGCGGTGGAGCTGGGCAAGTTGTTGGTCGGGATTTTACCGCAGGGGCTGGACCGTATTTTTTATGCGGATTCGGGTTCGGTTTCGGTGGAAGTTGCGTTGAAGATGGCGGTGCAGTACCAGCAGGCGCGCGGTTTGACCGCGAAGCAGAATATCGCGACGATGCGGCGCGGGTATCACGGCGATACTTGGAACGCGATGTCCGTCTGCGATCCGGAAACGGGGATGCACCATATTTTCGGCAGTGCGTTGCCGCAGCGTTATTTTGTCGATAACCCGAAAAGCCGTTTCGACGATGAATGGGACGAGGCGGATTTGCAGCCTGTCCGCGCCTTGTTTGAAGCGCATCATGCGGATATCGCCGCCTTTATTTTGGAACCGGTCGTGCAGGGTGCGGGCGGCATGTATTTTTATCATCCGCAGTATCTTCGCGGTTTGCGCGATTTGTGCGACGAATTTGATATCGTGTTGATTTTTGACGAAATTGCCACTGGATTCGGGCGCACGGGCAAGATGTTTGCCTGCGAATACGCGGAGGTCGTGCCGGATATTATGTGTATCGGCAAGGGCTTGAGCGGCGGTTATATGACGCTGGCGGCGGCGATTACTTCGCAAAAAGTCACCGAAACGATTTCGCGCGGCGAGGCGGGCGTGTTTATGCACGGGCCAACGTTTATGGCGAACCCGCTGGCGTGTGCCGTTGCCTGCGCTTCGGTCAAGCTGCTTTTGTCCCAAGATTGGCAGGCGAATATCCGCCGCATCGAAAGCATCCTGAAAGGTCGTCTGAAAACCGCATGGGACATTCGCGGTGTGAAAGATGTGCGCGTTTTGGGTGCCATCGGCGTGATCGAGTTGGAAAAAGGCGTGGATATGGCGCGTTTTCAAGCGGACTGCGTGGCGCAGGGTATTTGGGTGCGCCCGTTCGGCAGGCTGGTGTACCTCATGCCGCCTTACATTATTTCAGACGACCTCTTGACCGAACTTGCCGACAAAACCGTCCAAATCTTGAAGGAACACAGCAAATGAAAGGCGTTTACTTCGTCAGCGGCATAGACACGGACATCGGCAAAACCGTCGCCACCGGTGTATTGGCAAAACAATTGTTGCAGCAGGGCAAAAGCGTGATCACGCAAAAGCCCGTGCAAACCGGTTGCCAAAACATCGCTGACGACATCGCCGTCCACCGCAAAATCATGGGCATACCCATGCAGGAAGCCGACAAACAGTGGCTGACCATGCCCGAAATCTTCAGCTATCCCGCTTCGCCGCACCTCGCCGCCCGTTTGGACGGCAGGGCTTTGGACTTGGACAAAATCCGCAACGCCACGCAACAACTGGCGGCACAATACGAAATCGTGTTGGTCGAAGGCGCGGGCGGGTTGATGGTGCCACTGACGGAAAATCTGTTAACCATTGATTATATTCAGCAACAAGGCTATCCCGTCATCCTCGTTACCAGCGGACGGCTCGGCAGCATCAACCACACCCTGCTCAGCTTCGCCGCACTCAAACAATACGGCATCAGCCTGCGCAGCCTGATTTTCAACCACATCCACGACAACCGCGACGAACACATCGCCCAAGACAGCTTGGCGTATCTAAAGGGTCGTCTGAAAACAGAGTTTCCTGATGCGGAGTGGATGGAGCTGGACAAAACGGAGACGGACGAAAGGTCGTCTGAAAACGATTAAAACATGAAACCCATCAATCAAAACCCCATGAATCCCCCTTTAAATTGGCAAGACAAACTTCCCGATGAACTGCCGCAAGGCTGGAACGAACGCACCGCTGCCTTGTGCCAAGCGCAATCGCTGACCGCCGCTTTACGCGCCTTGGGCGGCAGCTTTACGGTAAAAGTGCTGTATATGGGCGAACTGGACGGGAAGGGCAGGTCGTTTGGCGAAAACCATGCCGAAACCGCTGCCCCGCAATTCGTCCGCGACGTTTTGCTGCATTTGGACGGCGTGCCCGTCGTACAGGCGCGCAGCGCGTGCAGCCCGCAATCGCAAGCCTGGCGCGGCGTGTTGGATTGCGGCACGCAGCCTTTGGGTGAGCGGCTGTTTGATGGCACGCTGCCCCTGAAGCGTTCGGCATTCGAGTTTTGCCTGATCGAAAACGCCGGCTGGCAGGATGATTTCAGACGACCTGTCGCTGCCCGAAGGTCTTATTTCGATTGGGATGGTGAGGTGTTGGAACTGACGGAATATTTTTTGGCGGGGTTGGCGCAGTTTGTGTAGGGCGCGGATATGCCGTTTTTGTATCTTTCTGTAAAAATTGGGGATAAGGGACTAAAGAAAATAGTAAAATCTAAAAATTGATTTATAATGAACATAATACGCTAAGCAATAATTACAAATTGATTTATTATACCAATAACATATTTTTCACATTAGCATGAAGATAAGACGTGTTCTCCTACATTTTTTCCCGCGCTATGCCGTCGGACGGATGGTCAT
The DNA here is from genome assembly GCF_001808875.1 of Neisseria sp. HMSC064E01. Taxonomy (NCBI): domain Bacteria; kingdom Pseudomonadati; phylum Pseudomonadota; class Betaproteobacteria; order Neisseriales; family Neisseriaceae; genus Neisseria; species Neisseria sp. HMSC064E01. The sequence goes on along the minus strand of NZ_KV794933.1, from coordinate 37,350 downwards.
ATACGGCAAGCTGATGCGCATCGATAAGCCCATCGGCACTTTGTTGCTGCTTTGGCCGACCTATTGGGCGTTATGGGTCGCTTCGGAAGGCATTCCGGAAGCGGATATTTTTTGGGCGTTTACCGCTGGTACATTCTTTATGCGCAGCGCAGGCTGCGTGATCAACGACTTTGCCGATCGCAATTTTGACGGCTCGGTCGAGCGCACGAAAAACCGCCCCTTTGCCCGCGGGCTGGTTTCCAAAACCGAAGCGATTTTGCTGACGATCATTCTTTGTCTGCTCGCCGCCCTCTGCATGACGCCGCTGAACCTGTTAACTTGGGTGATGAGCGTTCCCGCGCTGTTTCTGGCGATGACTTACCCCTTTACCAAACGTTTTTTCCCGCTGCCGCAGTTTTATTTGGGACTGGCGTTTTCTTTCGGGATTCCGATGGCGTTTGCCGCCGTCAGCAGCGGCGTGCCTTCTACGGCGTGGCTGATGTTTACCGCCAATGCTTTGTGGACGCTTGCCTACGACACGATTTATGCGATGTCGGACAAGGAAGACGATTTGAAAATCGGGATCAAAACTTCGGCAATCACGTTCGGCGATCACGATATTTCCGCATCCATGCTCTGCCATTTTTGGTTTACCGCGCTGATGGCGGTGTTGGGCGTGAAAATCGGCGCGACATGGCCGTATTGGATCATGCTGCCTGCGGTGGTGTGGCTGCAAATCGGTCAATACCATGCCATCAAAACGCGCGACCGTCAGACTTGTTTTAAAGTGTTTTTGGATAACAACTATATCGGTCTGCTCTGGTTTTTGGGTTTGGCGGGGCATTATTTGTGGGCTTTGGCTGCCACGCGGTTGTAAGGCAATATAGTGGATTAACTTTAAACCAGTACGGCGCTGCCTCGCCTTTCCGTACTATCTGGATTTTGGGGAATTTTGCAAAGGTCTCTATCTGTACTATCTGCGGCTTCGTCGCCTTGTCCTGATTTAAAGTTAATCCACTATAGAATGGATAACACGTCGCCTGAAAAGGTTTTCAGACGACGTTTTGCTTTTTTGGGGGCAGGGCGGATTGATGGATAGCTGCTGGGTTTTATCCGGTATCCGAACCTGCTGCAAGCCATTTGCCGCCGTTTTCAGACGACCTTGTGTATGGGTTAAGAAATATCAAAGAAACAGCGTTTCTTGTTAGCAATCTGAGTGTAAATTGCGTGTTCAGGATTGAGGTTTGTACAGACAGTCGGTACAATTCCATTTCATTTTGCCACATCAAAAGAGATTTCTATGAGCCTTATCGGCGAAATTTTGCCTTTGTCCCATATCGTTTTAGACTTGGAAGTCGGCAGCAAAAAACGCTTGTTTGAAGAAGCGGGCCTGCTGCTTGAACATGAAGCAGAATTACCTCACGGCGATGTCTTCGACTGCCTGTTTGCCCGCGAAAAGCTGGGTTCGACCGGCTTGGGTCAGGGCGTCGCTGTTCCGCACGGCCGTCATGCCTGCGTGAAAAAAGCCACCGGCGCGTTTATCCGCACAAAAGAACCGGTCGCTTTCGATGCGCCCGACGGCAAACCTGTATCCCTGATTTTCACTTTGTTGGTGCCGGAAAATGCGACCGGCGAGCATTTGGAAGTCTTGTCCAAACTGGCGGGCAGGTTCTCGCAAAAAGCCGTCCGTGAAGCCTTGATGTCCGCGACCTCTGCCGAGGAGGTGCGCAAACTTCTGGCAGAAGAGTAAACAATGCCCAGTATATCCGTCCGCCGCCTGTTTTCCGATAATCAGCACAAACTCCAACTTGCTTGGGCGGCAGGCAATTCGGGTGCGGATAACCGCATCGGAGTAGAGGCCGACAAACCCGTTTTGGCGTTGGTCGGCCATTTGAATTTTATCCATCCCAATCAAATCCAAGTTGTCGGTGTTGCCGAAGCCGAATATCTCAAACGCCTCGAATCGGGTGAATTGAATTACGACTTCGGCGAACTCTTCGATATTCCTATGTCGCTGGTCATTGTTGCCAACGGTCTGGCGGTTTCGCCCAAATTGCGCGACTACTGCCATAAAAACGACATCCCGCTGCTGACTTCCAAGCTCGAAAGCCCGTATTTGATGGACGTGTTGCGGATTTATCTGCAACGCACGTTGGCGACTTCTATCGTCAAACACGGCGTATTCCTCGATGTATTTGAAGTCGGCGTGTTGATTACCGGTCATTCCGGCTTGGGTAAAAGCGAGCTGGCGTTGGAATTGATTTCGCGTGGACACAGCCTGATCGCCGATGACGCAGTCGAGCTTTTCCGCACCGGCCCTGAAACGCTCGAAGGCCGCTGCCCGCCGATGTTGCGTGATTTCCTTGAAGTGCGCGGGTTGGGCATACTCAATATCCGCCACATTTTCGGCGAAACTTCTATCCGTCCGAAAAAAATCCTCCAGTTGATTATCAACCTTGTCGCTGCCGACGACGATTACATGAAGCAGCTCGACCGCTTGAGCATACGCACGGAAACCGAGTCCATTCTCAATGTGAACGTCCGTTCCGTCACCCTGCCAGTCGCCGTCGGTCGAAACCTTGCGGTATTAGTGGAAGCGGCGGTGCGCAACTACATCCTCCAGTTGCGCGGCAAAGACAGTACTAAAGAATTCCTCGAACGCCATCAAACACAACTCAAAGAAAACGAACAAAACCATGAAAATCGTCCTGATTAGCGGATTGTCCGGCTCGGGTAAGTCCGTTGCCCTCAAGCAGCTCGAAGACCTCGGCTATTTCTGCGTGGACAACCTGCCGCTGGAAATGCTGCCTTCGTTGGTGCTGCACCACATCGAACGTGCCGATGAAACCAAACTCGGCGTGAGCGTCGATGTCCGTTCCGGCATCAATATTCAGGAAGCGCAAGAGCAAATCCAATACCTGCGCGATGAAGGGCATCAGGTCGAAGTATTGTTTGTTGAAGCAGAAGAAAGCGTGCTGGTGCGCCGTTTTTCCGAAACGCGGCGCGGCCATCCGCTGTCCGGATTGAGCCTTACCCTGTTGGAAAGCCTGCAAAAAGAACGCGAATGGCTATTCCCGCTCAAAGACATTGCCTATTGCATCGACACATCCAAAATGAACGCGCAGCAACTGCGTTACGCCGTCCAACAATGGCTCAACATCGAGCGCAGAGGGCTTTTGGTGATTCTTGAGTCTTTCGGCTTCAAATACGGTGTACCGAACAACGCCGATTTCATGTTCGATATGCGCAGCCTGCCCAATCCCTATTACGATCCCGAGCTGCGCCCCTACACCGGCATGGATGCACCCATTCAAGAGTATCTCGACCAGCAGCCCTTGGTGCAGGAAATGGTGGACGATATCGACCACTTTATGAACCACTGGCTCCCGCGCTTGCAAAAAGAAAGCCGCAGCTACGTGACCATCGCTATCGGCTGTACCGGCGGGCAGCACCGTTCTGTTTATGTTGTCGAAAAACTTGCCCAACGCCTGCAAGGGCATTACGAATTGCTGGTCCGCCACAGACAGGCACACAACCTGTCCGGACGTTGATTCCCCTTTTCAGACGACCTTTTCGATATAAAAGGAGAAACCCATGAAACATATCCTCACCCTCGCACTTGCCTGCACGCTCGCCGCCTGCGCCACCGAAATCCCCGCCTACCGTTGGCATCGCACCGGCGCAAGCGAAGCCGAAGTTTCCCGTCAAATCAACATCTGCAAATCACAAGCGCAACACGACGCCAAACACGGACGCGAATCCAAATCCCTTGAACAATGTATGGACGAAGCCGGCTACTACCGCTACGAACACGGCAACCTCTAAACCTTGAGCACCCCAAACCAAAAGGTCGTCTGAAAAACCGCGTAGGCTTTCAGACGACCTTTGCACAGAAAACGGACAAACCTCAAGGTCGTCTGAAAACAACGCCGAACCGCTTTTCAGACGACCCCACCGCAAATCAGACAGAAAGAACAAAACATGGCAATCCAATGGTTTCCCGGCCACATGAACAAAGCAAAAAAAGCCATCGCCGAACGCGCCAAAAGCGTCGACATGGTGATTGAAATGCTGGACGCGCGTATGCCAGCCTCCAGCGAAAATCCCCTGCTTGCCCAGCTTTCCAAAGGTAAACCCAAACTTAAAATCCTCAACAAACAAGACCTTGCCGACCCCGAGCGCACCCAAATCTGGCTCGAACACTACAACAGCCGCCCCGACACCCGCGCCATCGCCCTCGACTCCTCCGAAACCGGCGCACACGGCAAAATCACCCAAGCCTGCCGCGCCATGATTCCCCACCGCCAAGGCATAGAAAAACCCCTGCGCGTCCTCATCTGCGGTATCCCCAATGTCGGCAAATCCACCCTCATCAACGGCATGATAGGCAAAAAATCCGCCAAAACCGGCAACGAACCTGGTATCACCAAAGCCGAACAACGCCTCTTCCTCGCCGATGACTTCTGGCTCTACGACACACCCGGAATGCTGTGGCCGAAAATCATCGTCGAAGAAGGCGGCTACAACCTCGCCGCCGGCGGCGCAGTCGGACGCAATGCATTGGACGAAGAAGAAGTCGCCCTCGAACTCTTAGACTACCTCCGCCGCCACTACCTCCCCATGCTGCAAGAACGCTACCAAGCCGACAAAGACCCCAGCAGCCACTGGGACGACAACTCATGGCTCGAGTGGATAGCCAAAAAACGCGGCGCAGTCCTCAGCGGCGGACGGGTCAACTACCAAAAAGCCGCCGAGAACATCCTCACCGACTTCCGCGAAGGCAAAATCGGCAGAATCACCCTCGAAACGCCGAACCAATGGGAAACATGGCTCAAAAAAGCCCGCCAAAAAGAAGCCGAACTCAAAGCCATTCGCGAAGCCAGAAAGGCAGAACGCAAAGGGCAGAAGCCTGCGGACGAGTAGGGCGGTATGGTGGAATGCCAAAAGAGGTTTCACTATCTTCAAACAGGTCGTCTGAAACCTCAGAATAAATTTTTCAGACGACCTGTTTGTAAAATTTAAAACCAACATATAGTGGATTAACTTTCAACCAGTACGGCGTTGCCTCGCCTT
>NZ_KV794933.1:11510-32198 GCF_001808875.1 Neisseria sp. HMSC064E01 | reverse complement strand
CTGATTTAAATTTAATCCACTATAAAACCAACATATAAAACAGAAAAGAACCCTTATCCAAGGCTGTCTGAAAAATATTTAAACTATTAAATCCTGATGTTATGACTGAAAAACTTCCTCCCGACGCGCTCATCGAAGCCGCGCTTTTGACTCAAACCGAACCCCTAAACGAAAAATCCATGCGCGAATTGTGTGTGCCGCCGCTGTCTCAGGATAAATTAATCGACGTGTTGGCGCAGTTGAAAACGCGTTGGCAGGGCAGGGCGTTGCAACTGGTGCATACGCACGAGGGCTGGCGGTTTCAGATTGCGCAGGCGGCATTCGAGCGGCTGGGCAGCCTTCAGGAACAGCGTGCGCCGCGCTATTCCCGTGCCGTGATGGAAACGCTGGCGATTATCGCCTATCAGCAGCCGGTGACGCGCGGCGATATCGAGAGCATACGCGGCGTGGCGGTGTCGCAGAACGTGATGCAGACCTTGCAGGACAGGGGTTGGATTGAAGTGATCGGGCATCGAGATTCTGTCGGTCGGCCTGCGTTGTGGGCAACGACGCCGACGTTTTTGAGCGATTTGCGCTTGGACAGCTTGGAAGATTTGCCGCCGCTGACGGAATTGGGTGAATTGGTTTTACCTGATTTGGTCGAAACGCCGCCGACAGGCGAGGAAGAAGAGCAGGAAGAAGCACCGGAGCGGCTGATTAATTAAAGCAAGGCTGGATGCGGAAAGGTCGTCTGAAAACTTGAAACGGGTTTTCAGACGACCTTTTTTCAAAAAATAATATCATTGTATTCAGCTTGTTAGATATAAAATAAGAAAAACCTCATTCAAACTATAAAAAATCTTAGTTATAATCAGCATATCTAAAGTTAACCGCCGATGTGCGGTCGATTTACTAAGGAATACTACCATGCTGTTGGCACTTTCCCTGCGCGATTTTGTCATTGTTGAAAACCTCAATCTGGATTTCCAAAGCGGTTTTACCGTTTTGACCGGCGAAACAGGCGCGGGCAAATCGATTACATTGGACGCAATCGGGCTTTTGTTGGGCGATAAGGCCGATTACAGCCAAGTCCGCAGCGGCGCGAAGGAAGCGCAGTTGTCGGCATTGTTTGACATCAGCCTTTTGCCCGATCTCAAAGCCCAATTGCAGGAACAGGGTTTTTTGGATGAAGACGCGGAAGAACTCAGCATCCGCCGCATCATCGATGCCAAAGGGAAAAGCCGTAGCTTTATCAACAATCAGGCAGCCACGCTGGCGCAGCTCAAAGCCGTCGGCGGGCAGCTTATCGACATCCACGGGCAAAACGCCCACCATTCCCTCAATCAAGAATCCGCCCAGCGCGAATTGTTGGACGCATTTGCGGGCAGCAAAGCGCAGGCGGAAACCGTCAGACAGCTTTATCAAAACTGGGTCAATGCGAAAAAAGCCCTCCAAGAGGCGCAGGAACACGCCGAGACCATCATTATCGAGCGTGAGCGTTTGGAATGGCAGTTCAACGAATTGAACCAGTTGGACGTCAAACAAGGTGAATGGGAAGCCCTCAGCCAAAGCCACGACAGCCTTGCCCATTCCGCCGAATTGCTGCAAGCCGCCGAAGAAGTCGGCGACTACATTGATGGCGACAACGGCATCCAACGTCAAATTTATCAATGCCAAAAATTATTGACCAATCTGCAAAACATTGAGCCGCGCTTCGCCGAAAGCTTGAATATGCTGGCGAGCATTGAAGCAGAACTGGGCGAGATCAGTGCCAATATGCGTGACGTCGCAGGTCGCAGCGACATTGATCCCAATGAGTTGGCGGCGCAGGAACAGCGCATGGGCGAACTGATGGGGATGGCGCGGAAATACCGCATCGAGCCTGAAGCCCTGCCGCAAAAAATGGCTGAAATCGATGAGCGCCTGCAAAGCCTGCAAGCCGCTGCCGATTTGGAAGCGTTGACGCAAACCGTTGCCCGCAACCTTGCCGAATATCAGGAGGCAGCCCACGTTCTTTCCGCCATGCGCCATCAGGCGGCGGGCAGATTGGGCGAGGAAACGACCGGACATATGCAGCATCTCGCCATGAAAGGTGCGCGTTTCGACATCGTCCTGCTGCCGTCTTCCCCGACGGCGCACGGTTTGGAGCAGGTACAGTTCCAAGTTGCCGCCAACAAAGGCAATCCGTCCCGTCCGCTGAACAAAGTCGCGTCTGGCGGCGAACTTGCCCGTATCAGCCTTGCCTTGCAGGTAGTCACCAGCCAATACACGCAAGTCCCCACGCTGATTTTTGACGAAGTCGATACCGGTATCGGCGGCGGTGTGGCTGAAATGGTCGGCAAAGCCCTGCGTGCTTTGGGTAAAAAACATCAGGTGCTTGCCGTAACCCACCTTCCACAAGTCGCTTCCTGCGGTGAAAACCATTGGCAGGTTCGCAAACACAGCGAAGGCGAACAAACCGTCAGCGAAATCAGCGTGTTGGATCATCATCAGCGCATCGAAGAAATCGCCCGTATGCTTGGCGGCGAAATCATTACCGACACGACCCGCAGCCACGCGGCAGAGTTAATCAGTCTTGCCGCCGCTTAAACGCAAAATAGAGAGAGGTCGTCTGAAAAGGGAGTTTGTGTCTAATCCAATTCACAAACCGTTTTTCAGACGACCTCTTTGCCAAACTGCCCGCGCCCTTTCAGACGACCTCAATACAAGGTATGATTACGTCGTTTGTTTATAAGGAAGTTCCCATGAAAGTCCTGTTTATTGCCGATCCGATGGCAAGTTTCAAAACCTATAAAGACACCACCTACGCCATGATGCGCGAGATGGCAAAACGCGGCTGGCAGCTTTTCCATACCTTGAGCGGCGAATTGTCCGTGCAGCAGGTATGGGTGACTGCTCAGGCTGCGCCGTTTGAGTTTCTCGGTGCCAAAAACGATGATGATCATGAGTGGTTTAAAGCGGCAGACAAAGTTCAGACGACCTTGAAAGACTTCGATGCCGTCATTATGCGCACCGACCCGCCGTTTGATATGCAATATCTCTACGCCACCCAATTCCTGACGCTGGCGGAGCAGCAGGGCGCGAAGGTCTTTAACAGCGGACAGGCGATGCGCGACTTCAATGAAAAATTGGCGATTTTGAATTTCAGCCAGTTCACCGCACCTACGCTGGTTACGACCCGTTCCGCCGATGTCCGCGCATTTTTGAAAGAACACGGCGACATCATCATCAAACCGCTGGACGGCATGGGCGGCATGGGCATTTTCCGCCTGACCGAAAAAGACCCCAACATCGGCAGTATCCTCGAAACCCTGATGCAGCTTGATTCCCGCACCATCATGGCGCAACGCTACATTCCCGAAATCGTCCATGGCGACAAACGCATCCTGATTATCGGCGGCGAAGTCGTCCCCTATGCTTTGGCGCGTATTCCGCAAAACGGCGAAACACGCGGCAATCTGGCGGCAGGCGGGCGCGGCGTGGCGCAGGAATTGAGCGAACGTGACCGAGAAATCGCCGAAACCCTCGCCCCCGAACTCAAACGCCGCGGTATCTTGTTGGCAGGTTTGGACGTCATCGGCAGCAATCTGACCGAAGTCAACGTGACCAGCCCGACCGGTTTCCAAGAAATCATGAAACAAAAAAACTTCGACGTCGCCGCGATGTTTGCCGACGCTGTCGAAGCTTGGTCTAAACAATAATACCGAAAGGTTGTCTGAAACCCGAATCCGTTTTAGCGAAACTCGCTTCACTCGTTTTAGCGAAACTCGCTGCGCTCGTTTTCAGACGCCCCCTAGTTATAGTGGATTAAATTTAAATCAGGACAAGGCGATGAAGCCGCAGATAGTACAGATAGTACGGAACCGATTCACTTGGTGCTTTAAGCACCTTAGAGAATCGTTCTCTTTGAGCTAAGGCGAGGCAACGCCGTACTGGTTTAAAGTTAATCCACTATGCAAATATAAATATTGATACAAACATTACTTATGAAACCATCTTCTTACGCTGCCGATAAAAAAGGCAAAAGCGGCATCAAACGCATCATCAACGCATTCGGCTATTCCAAAGACGGGCTTGCCGCCGCCTACCGCTATGAAAGCGCGTTCCGTCAAGTGTTGTGGCTGAATCTGATTTTGATTGTATTGACCTTCATCCTCAATTTCGACTCCGCGACCAAAATGCTGCTGATTATCGCGTCGTTTGTTTCGCTGATTACCGAATTGTTCAACACAGCCGTCGAAGCCGCCGTCGATCACACTTCTACTGAAAAACACGAATTGGCAAAACGTGCCAAAGATGCCGGCTCTGCCGCGCAGTTGCTCGCTTTGACGATGTTGGGCATCGTGTGGGCGATTGCATTGTGGCGCGGGTATGTTTGAATTTACTTTAAGATGATTTATACTTACTAAGTATTAATTCTCATGAATTAATTTGAATCATTTTGTTTAATCTGAGTCAAAGCATTCAGACGACCTTTGCATGTAGGATGAGAATAGTATTATTATCGACATACAAAGTCGCGCGGAAAGCTTTTGCCGCAACAAAACCACCCATTTCATCATAAAGGAGCAATACATGAAAAAATTATTGGCAACCCTGATTGCAGCAGGTTTGGTATCCACCGCTTCCGCAGCCGGTGTTCACGTTGAAGACGGTTGGGCGCGTGCCACCGTCGAAGGCATGAAAATGGGCGGCGCGTTCATGAAGATCCACAACGATGAAGCCAAACAAGACTTCTTGGTCGGCGGCAGCAGCCCGGTAGCCGACCGCGTTGAAGTGCATACCCATGTCAACGACAACGGCGTAATGCGCATGCGCGAAGTTAAAGGCGGCATCCCGCTGGAAGCAAAAGGCGTAACCGAGCTGAAACCGGGCAGCTACCACGTTATGTTCATGGGTCTGAAAAAACCGCTGAAAGAAGGCGAAAAAGTACCTGTTACCCTGAAATTCAAAAATGCCAAACCTCAAACCGTACAACTGGAAGTGAAAACCGCACCGCAATCCGGCATGGACCACGGTCATGGTCATGGCCACGGTGGTGCGCATCAACACTAATCGTTTATAGTTTGAACTCAAAAGGTCGTCTGAACATTTTCAGACGACCTTTTTGTTTGGCTCAGTTTCGAGTTGATGCGTTATAGTGGATTAACTTTAAATCAGGACAAGGCGACGAAGCCGCAGATAGTACATCAGGACAAGGCGACGAAGCCGCAGACAGTACAGATAGTACGGCAAGGCGAAGCAACGCCGTACTGGTTTAAAGTTAATCCACTATATTAGGCAACAGAAGGAAAACGCTTGCCATCAAAGTCAAAAGGTCGTCTGAAAATTTGCCACGCTTGTTTTCAGACGACCTTCTTCAGTCAAGCCGACGATTAATCAAACAATTCCCGCTGCGCCTGCTCTTTGGTCACGCGCACGTCGGTTTCGCCGTCGGCAAAAGTGATGTGCAGTTTCTGCCCTTGCTTTAAAACATCGGCGTTACGGATGACTTGTCCGCGTGTGTTTTTAACGACGGAGAAGCCGCGCTCCAGAATCTGCTGCGGCGATACGGCTTCGAGCAGGGCGGTTTGGGCGTTCAGGCTTTGGCGGCGGTGGGCGAGCAGTTGGCGGAAAGAGTGCGACAAGGTCGTCTGAAAGCGGTTGATGTCTTGCCGGTAAACGGAAATATCAGGTCGGCAATGTTTCAGGGCTTGAGTTTGGCGTTCGAAACGGGCGGTGTGGGCGCGGACATTTTGCGTCATCGAGTAGGACAGAGTTTGCGCCAGTTTGTGGATGTAGGTGCGCTGTTCGTCGAGTTTTTGGCGCGGGTGGCGGATTTGCCGCGCGAGCCAGTCAAGTTTTTGGCTGGCATCGAAATAGCGTTGTTCTAAAACGGTTTTCAGACGGCCTTTAGCTTGGGCGAGGTGGTGTAACGATTCTTGGCGGTTGGGGCTGACCAGTTCCGCCGCGCCGGTCGGCGTAGGCGCACGCACGTCGGCAACGAAATCGGCGAGCGTGAAATCGGTTTCGTGTCCCACGCCGCTGACGACGGGAATCGCGCAGGCTTCGATGGCGCGTACGACCGGTTCTTCGTTAAACGCCCACAAATCTTCAATGCTGCCGCCGCCGCGACAGACAATCAACACATCGCATTCGGCGCGTTGCGATGCGGTTTTAATCGCTTGGGCAATCTGAAACTCGCTGCCCGCGCCTTGAACGGCGGTCGGATAAACGATGACGGGAATTTCGGGCGCGCGACGTTTCAAGGTGGTGACGACATCGCGCAATGCCGCCGCCGCCAGACTGGTTACGATGCCGATACATTGCGCCCGGGCGGGCAAAGGTTTCTTGCGTTCCGCCGCAAACGCGCCTTCCGCCTGCAACTGCGCCTTCAGCCGCTCGTAGGCTTCGTAAAGCTGCCCCAAGCCTTTGAGCCGCACCTCGTTCACCGTAATCTGAAATTCGCCCCGCGCCTCGTAAATACTGATTTTCCCCGCCACTTCGATATGGTCACCTTCTTTCAAAGGTTTCGCCAAACGCGCCGCCGCACCTTTAAACATCGCGCAACGCACCTGCGCGCGGCTGTCTTTGAGCGAGAAATAATAATGCCCGCTGGCGGCACGGGTCAGATTGGACACTTCGCCCGCAATCCACAAACCGGCAAGATGGTCTTCCAGCAAGGCTTTGGCGAGGGCGTTGAGTTCGGATACGGAAATGGAGGAGGGCGCGAAGAGTTTGGACATTGGAGGAGGGAAAAAAGGGGGGAAGGTTGGATTATAAGGGGTTTCAGACGAGGTTTGTACGGGAAAGGTCGTCTGAAAACCTCAAATTCGAGTTTTCAGACGACCTCTTTTATGGGCATTTCAAATTAAGCCAAATTTTCCAGCATCCATTTGACGTAGCGCTCGACGCCTGCTTTGACATCCAAAAATTCCTCCTTGTATCCGGCTTCGCGTAGTTTGGTGATGTCGGCTTGGGTGAAGCTTTGGTATTTGCCTTTGAGCGCGTCGGGGAAGTGTATGTAGCGGATAAGTTCTTCTTCTACCAGCTCTTTTAAGCTCATTTCAGGTTTGCCTTCGGCGGCGCGGCAGGCGTTGACGGTGGCGGCGGCGAGTTCGTTGAACTGTTGGCTGCGGCCTGTGCCGAGGTTGTAGATGCCGGAAAGATTGGGATGGTCGAAGAAGTAGAGGTTGACTTTGGCGACATCTTCAACGCTGACGAAGTCGCGGGTTTGTTCGCCGTTGCCGTAGCCGTCGTTGGCGCCGAACAGGTTGACGTAACCATTTTCGCGGTATTGGTTGAAATGGTGGAAGGCGACGGATGCCATGCGGCCTTTGTGTTGTTCGTGTTGTCCGTAAACGTTGAAGTAGCGGAAGCCAACGACTTGGGCGGTCAGGCCTTCTTTCATGCGACGGCGCAATACTTGGTCAAACAGGAATTTGGAGTAGCCGTACACGTTGAGCGGTTTTTCAAGTTCGCGTTCTTCGCGGAAGATTTCGCCTTTACCGTACACGGCGGCGCTGGAGGCGTAGAGGAAGGGGATGCGTTCGTCCTGACACCAGTCCAAAAGGTCGAGCGTGTACTGGTAGTTGTTGTCCATCATGTAGAGGCCGTCGTGGTTCATGGTGTCGGAACACGCACCTTGGTGGAAGACGGCTTCGATGTTTTCGTAAGGCAGAAGATGGCCGCGCACTTGGCGGATGAATTCGTGTTTGTCGAGGTAGTGGGCGATTTCGCACTCGGCAAGGTTTTTGAATTTTTCGCCACGGGTCAGGTTGTCAACGGCGACGATGTCGGTGATGCCGCGTTGGTTGAGGGCTTTGACGATGTTGCTGCCGATAAAGCCGGCCGCGCCTGTTACGATGATGGTCATATTGGGTTTCCTTTGATTTTTGGTTTTAGTGAAACTCGTTGCACTCGTTTCAGACGACCTTGGAAAGATGGGGTCGTCTGAAAAAGGGATTACTGCTCTTCCAATGCTTTGTTCAACTCTGCAAACGAGCAGACCGCAGTACCGAGTTTGGCGACGACGACGCCGGCGGCGGTATTGGCGAAGTGCATGGCTTCGGGCATGGTGTAGCCTGCTGCCAGCCCCAAACCCACTCCGGCAATGACGGTGTCGCCTGCGCCGGACACGTCGTAAACTTCCTGGGCGCGGGTGGGCTGGTAAATGGGTTCGCCTTCGCTGAACAGGGTCATGCCCTCTTCACTGCGGGTCAGTAAAACAGCGGTCAGGTCGAGGTGGCGGCGCAGGTTTTGCGCTTTTTCGGTCAGCTCGCTTTCGTTTTTCCAACTGCCGACCACTTCTTTCAATTCAGCGCGGTTGGGCGTAATCAGCGTGGCGCCGGCGTATTTTTCGTAATCGTCGCCTTTGGGGTCGATTAATACGGTTTTACCTGCGTGTTTTGCCCAATCTATCATATCGGAGATGTGCGATAGGCCGCCTTTGCCATAGTCTGAAAAAATGATTGCATCGTATTCGGGCAAGATTTCAAGGTATTTCTGCTTGATTTGTTCCAATACGTCGCGGTTGGGATGCTCTTCAAAATCAAGGCGGATAAGCTGCTGGTTGCGGGCGACGACACGCAGTTTGACGGTGGTGGCGATTTGTTTGTCGCGCATCAGATAGGAAGCGACGCCGTCTTGCGCCATCAGCGCGTCGAGCGCGTTGGCGGCTTCGTCGTCGCCGGTTACCGACAACAGCCCTGCTTTGCCACCCAGCGAAGCGATGTTGCGCGCAACATTCGCCGCTCCGCCCGCGCGTTGGTCTATTCGTCCGATTTTCGCCACCGGCACGGGGGCTTCGGGCGAAATACGGGACACGTCGCCAAACCAATAGCGGTCGAGCATCACGTCGCCGACAACCAGGACTTTGGCTTGTGCGAAACGGGATTTGAGGGTTTCTTGTTGGAACTTGGTGGGCATTTTCTGCACTCCAAAATTAGTTATTTTTTGTGTGTGAAAACTTCAATGTATTCTCAGCGCACTCACCTGCAGATTTACTGATTAAAAATAAAATCTGACTTTTTATTATTCTTCAAAATCGAAAGGAGACCAATCGGTAACAGGAGAAAAATAATCCTCTCCCTCTTTTTTTTCAAAAACGCTACCTATATCCGCCCAAAACAGCTCCCCAACATCTGCTTGATAATGAGTAAGTCGCGTCAAGCTTTGAAAGGAGAAGTTTTCAGAGTTATTCATGTATTCATCATCTTCTGTTCCGGAAAGTACTCGCCATCCGCTATCAAATGGTAAATCCCCTTGATGTTCCCGATACATAAATCTAATAGGAAGCCCCTCTTCAACAATTTTATGTGACACAATCGCATACCATCCAACAGGGGTATCCTTTACAAGTAAATCATCTTCTGGAAATGCATCATGATCAAAAATATTGCTCGCATCTGAACCACATTGAGACATCGAATAATTTCCTTTCTAAGCTGAAATTTTTTGGTTATTTATCTATCGTATCAAAGTAAGGTAGTTTCCTTTGAACGGTATCAAAATTGTTGATGTTCAAGCGTTTGCCACGCGGTTCACTTCGCGCAATACGGCTACCGAATCGGCCGCTTGGGTAACAGGTCGGCCCATCACCAGATAAGTCGAACCTGCCGCCAATGCTTCAGCAGGCGTCATGATGCGGCGTTGGTCGTCGTTGTTGCCGGCAACGTCCAAACGGATGCCGGGCGTTACCAAGACAAAATCCTGCCCCAATTCGCGGCGCAGCGGCGCGGCTTCTTGGGCGGAGCAGACCACGCCGTCCAAGCCCGAACTTTGCGCCAGTTTCGCCAAACGGATGACTTGTTCTTCAGGGGCGATGTTCAAACCGATTTCCGCCAAATCGCTTTGTTCCATACTGGTCAACACGGTTACGCCGATTAAGAGCGGCTTCGTGCCGTATCCGGCAACGGCTTCGGCGGCGGCTTCCATCATGCGGCGGCCGCCCGATGCGTGCATATCGACCATCCACACGCCCATGTCGGCGGCGACTTTGCAGGCTTGCGCAACGGTGTGGGGAATGTCGTGGTACTTCAAATCGAGAAAGAGTTTGAAACCCTGATGAATCAGGCTTTCCGCCAAACTGCGCCCCGTGGCGGTAAACAGCTCTTTGCCGATTTTGATTTGGCACAACGTCGGATCAAGGTTGCGGACGAATCCGAGCGTGTCTTTTTCGTTGGCAAAATCAAGGGCAACGATGACGGGGGTGCGTTGTTGCGGAGTTTGGAAGTCGGTGATTAAAGGATTCATGGTGTTTTCGTTTCGGGTTTTCAGACGACCTTTATCGTCTTTTTCGCAATATAGTGGATTAACTTTAAACCAGTACGGCGCTGCCTCGCCTTGCCGTACTATCTGTACTGTCTGCGGCTTCGTTGCCTTGTCCTGATTTAAATTTAATCCACTATAACAACGTAAATTCAAACCGTAGGTCGGGCATTGATGTCCGACCTATGCGGACTCAAGCCCCCGACAAACTGTTTCGGATAAATTTGAACCGGTACATCAGCCGTCATTCCCGCGCAGGCGGGAATCCATTGATAAAACTCAGTTCATTAGATTTAAACAGCGATTGCCCAAATTCAGAAATGGATTCCCGCCTGCGCGGGAATGACGCCGAATGATTATTTTTCGGTTGCAACACGCTGTTTATCAAAAACAGGTCGTCTGAAAACCTGATTTCCTGTTTTCAGACGACCTTTTCGATTTATTTGCCCAATGCGCCCAATACTTCGGCTTTTACGGCTTCTACCGGCTGAGTGCCGTCAACTTTGATGTATTTCGGCGCGTGTTCGCCTTCCAGCTTGCTGTAAAAATCGACCAGCACTTCGGTTTGCTCGTGGTAAACGGCAAGGCGTTTTTTGACGGTTTCTTCTTTGTCGTCGTCGCGCTGAATCAAATCTTCGCCGGTTACGTCGTCTTTGCCTTCGACTTTGGGCGGATTGTAGGTAACGTGGTAGGTGCGGCCGGAAGCCAAGTGAACGCGGCGGCCGCTCATGCGGTCGACAATCACACTGTCGGGTACGTCGATTTCAACCACGGCGTCCAAATCCACGCCCGCTTCAACCATTGCTTCGGCTTGTGCCAGCGTACGCGGGAAACCGTCGAACAAGAAACCGTTTTTGCAGTCGTCTTGCGCGATGCGTTCTTTCACCATACCGATGATGATGTCGTCGCGCACCAAACCGCCTTCGTCAATGATTTTTTTCGCTTCCAAACCCAGCGGCGTGCCTGCTTTAATCGCAGCGCGGAGCATGTCGCCGGTAGAAATTTGCGGAATGCCGAACGCAGCGGTGATGAATTGTGCCTGAGTGCCTTTACCCGCGCCCGGCGCGCCTAACAATAATACTTTCATGGGTGTTCCTTCTTGTTAAGTAGTATGGATTTGAAACGTGATTCAAATGATTTTACACGGCTTGCGTTTATCGTTCAAAACTTCAGACGGCCTGTTCCGCGCTGAAATGTTTCCATGCGTCATCGCGCATTTCGGCAAACCATGTGTCTTCGGGAAAACGCTTCAATGCGTCTTTCAAAGTGGAAAGCAGGTTTTGCGATAAAGTCTTCGCCAAATACTCTTCCTCGTTGGCTTCCGCCGCCTTGTCCGTCTGCTGCGCCAAACCGAGCGCGCGGGTCTGATGCCCATGTGCCAAGTAGTTGAGCGCAATCACCTTTTGCGCCCAAAGCTGCGGAATTTCAGGGCTGTCTTGCAGCAATACCGACAAAATCGACACGGCAACTGTCAGCCTGCCCCCGTTCAAACGCAAATCCAGTGAACGGTTCGGCGGCAGCGTACTGAGCGTTTCCGCCATACGGAACCAAAACTCGCCGCTGGCTTCGTCCGGCGCGGCAGCTTTCAACATTTCATAGTTAAACTCTTGATCGTCGTTTTGAACCAGCAGGGCAACATCGGCAAGCAGTTTTTGCTCCTCGCGGCTCAAATGGCGTAAATCGGTCATAAAAGGGCTTTCTGTTGGTGTTTGGGTAAAACGGATTATCGGGTTTGGTGTTCAATTTATTCTGATTCACCGTCGATTTCTTTTTTCAAATCAACGATTTTTTGTTCTAGATTCTGTATCTTATCTTTTGTTTTATCTATTTCTTTTAATAGTCGTAATTGTTTTTTTATTTCATATTGTTTTATTCTATCTGGTTTTGATGAATATTTATCTTTATAGCAATAAAATTTTGGTATTTTTCGTGGAGAATCATATTTATTACTTTCTTTTAGAACTTTATAAATAAAGCTTGCAATTTTTAAGATATGCTTTCTAGCGTTCTCCTGTTCTTGCTTAAAATCATATGCTTCAGCATCGTTATATGGTTTTGTATCAGGAAAAAAACCACAACCACGGCCAAAAGTGATTGCCTCAATATTTATCGGAAAGAAGAAATCAGTTTTATTCTTTGTATATTGATTCATCTCCCCGTATTTTGAAAAAATTGCCCTATACTCTTGCTCATATTCCCACACCTTACTTTTTCTCCGCATTATATTTTCCAAACCACTTTTAAGCACTTCTTTTAATTCTTCATCACTATTAAAACAATGTTTTAAATCGTACTGTACTTCTTTAACATATTTCTTAAATTTTTCATCAATAGTAAAGTCAATTCTTATACCTTTTGAGCTATTAGCATAATGAGCCCACATTAACTCATTACCCTCAATTTTATTTATTTTATCCTCAGTTTTATTTATTTTATAATTAGAAAAACAGCAAATTACATACTCTTGCTTTTTATCATAAATTTTATCTGTTAACGTTTTTTTAATGCGGCTAGTGACCAAATAAACACATTCATCAATATCATTGAAATGTTTATAGTTTTGAGAAAATAGCCATGAATCTTCAAAAATGTCTTTTATAAATTTATTCTTCTTCCAAAATTCTTCAAAATCATCATGTTCTTCATAAGTCAAGCTTTTAAATTTAGAATATTTCATTTTTCTTTCCATTTTTATATTCAGATTATCTGAGAAATTAAATTCATTTTTTATTTTTGTGAGACGGACTGAAATCACGCTAGGAGTTCCTCCCCCCCTTCCACAGAAAGAGGGGGGGAACTGTCGAAATTTAACTGTTTTCAGACGACCTCGAACGCAGCCCTGACCCTGTCCAAATCTTCCTGCGTATCCACGCCGGCGGCGGGGGCTTGTTTGGCGGTTTCGACGGCAATCGGGTAGCCGTGCCACAGGACGCGCAGTTGTTCCAGCGATTCGATGGTTTCCAGCGGCGAAACGCTCATTTCGGCGTAGCGTTGCAGGAAGCCGGCGCGGTAGGCGTAGATGCCGATATGGCGCAGGACGGCGGTTTCGGCGGGCAATTCGCGTTTTTCAGCACGCATGGCATCGCGCGGATAGGGAATCGGGGCGCGGCTGAAGTAGATGGCGTTGCGGTTTTTGTCGAGGACGACTTTAACGACGTTGGGATTCATAAATTCGTCGAAATCGTGCAATTCGTGTGCCGCGGTTGCCATTTGCACATTGTTTTCCACTAAGACTTCGGCGGTGCGGTCGATGAGTTCGGGGGCAATCAGCGGCTCATCGCCCTGTACGTTGACGACCACCAGATGTTGCGGCAGTTTCAGCGCGGCAGCGGCTTCGGCAAGGCGGGTCGTGCCGCTTTCGTGCCGGTTTGAAGTCATGACGACTTCGACGCCGTGCGCCTGACAGGCCGTCTGAATATCGGGATGGTCGGTGGCAACGACGACGCGTGCCGCCTTGCTTTTTGCCGCCTGTTCGGCAACACGCACGACCATCGGTTTGCCATGAATATCCGCCAAGGCTTTTCCGGGCAGGCGCGATGAATCCAGCCGCGCCGGAATCAATACGACAAATTCGGTCATGCTTTGAGTTCCTCTTCGCTCAACGCTCGCGCTTCGTTTTCCAGCATATAGGGAATGCCGTCTTTAATCGGATAAGCCAGCTTCGCCTGACGGCTCCACAATTCCTGTTTGTCCTGATGATATTCCAGCCTGCCTTTGGTAACGGGGCAGACGAGGATGTCTAAGAATTTTTTTTCCATGGGGTTTCTTTCGGGTTTGATGGTTTTAGCGAAACTCGCTTCGCTCGTTTTCAGACGACCTCAAGCGGCATTATTTCTTCCGTGCCGGTTTGTTAGGCTGTTTGGCGCAGGCTTGGGCAGGATTTTTGCCTTCGCACATGATTTGGCGGATTTCACGTCTCAGGTTTGCGCTTTGGTTGGATTGGGTGTATTTGCCGGCAAGGATGTCCATCATAGGTTTCACCGTTGCCTCAAGATAGCGCGGCGTTTTGTCCATTATCGATTGACCTACCGCCGTGCTGTAAAAGCCAATCAATGCGTTGACTTCTTCCTGCGTATAAACCGTCTTCATGCCGTCTAAAGTCGCTTTACGCAATTGGGCGCGCACTTGCGGCGTATTGATTTCGGCAATCGATTGGTTTGCATACTTTTTCAAGACTGCTTCCAACTGCGGACGTTTGTCTTCCGGCGCATCTTTCAAAAATTTCTGTACATTCGGATCGGAAAGCACAATGCCCTCCATGCTTTGGAAAGACTGGTCTAACAGGGCATCCATCTTCTGCACTTCAAACAGACGCTCCAGCGACGCATCGCTGGGCGGGGCGGCAAATGCGTTGGCACACAATGCCAGCGCGGCGACGGGCAATAATAAGGTTTTCAGTTTCATCTTTTTCTACCTTTCAACAAAAAATAAATATTTACAGATGGTCGGAGAATTATTTGGCACATTTCGGCAAATTTTTGTTGCCTTTGCATAAAATACCATGTGCCTGCTCCTCAAAAGCAGGCGTATATTTATCGCTTGCATTGAGGTAGTTTTGACTCATGTTTTTTTGGATAATCTCATCGCTCAGCTTATCGAAATGCTCGACTTTTTCGAGCGCAGACTTGCCGGCACCATGCCCAAATGCTTCAGCCATCTTTTCTATATCCGATTGGCTCAACACATCATCAAGATTTCCACCATGCTGTTGGAAACTTCTTATCTTTTTCAAAATATTTTCCCCCTGAGCCGAAGAGAAAAAACGGTTGGTTACATCGACTTCTTCTTGCGTGAATACTTTCTGTACGGCACGCTTTTCTTCATCCAGCCATTGTTTTTTCAGCTCAGGACGGCTTAAATCTTCCTGCATATTTTTCATGTAACGGCTGATAAGCGCCTTCATCTGCGCCTTTTGGGCTTTTGGTGTCATAGCCAATAATCGTTCATGATCCTCTTTATTCACCGCCTCCAAAGAGCGTTGTACTTTCTCAGGATAATTCCTGCCTATACCCTGAATTTCCAACCATTTCATCGCAGATTCATCACTTGGCTTGGCAGCCATACTTTGAGCGCAAGCAAATAAAGCCACACAAGAAACCAACAAATATTTTAATTTCATCATCCACTCCTATCGCATAGTTTGAATACTGTCTTTAAAACATCTGTGAAACTTCTATAAGCATTTGGATTTTAACATTTCTGATACAAACGCCGCCAAATCAGGTTCAATTATCGCACAAACAGGCAACACCCATACATGATTCATATTAAGGTCGTCTGAAAACTTGACCGCATCTTTCTCCGTAATAATGACCGCGTCCGCATTGGGTAAATCTGCCGCTGCGATGTCGGCATGGTCGGGCAGCGCGACGGTTTGGTTCAATGTGATGCCCATGTTCCGCAACGAATCGAAAAAACGCTCCGGCTTGGCGATACCCGCCACGGCGGCGACGGTTTGGTTTTTCAGACGACCTGTGTCCAGTATTTCGGACGGATGGTTCAAACGGTAAATTTGTCCCGTTTCGATGCGGCTGTGAAACATATTTTCAGACGGCGCAAACGACGCATCCGCCTTGCCGCCGCTGATCACGACCGCATCCACCGAGTCCAGCCGCGACAAAGGTTCGCGCAAACTGCCGTTGGGCAGCAAATCCAAATCGGTGCGCCCCGTATCCGCCGCCGGAAATACCGCGATTTCCACATCCCGCCGCAGGGCGTAATGCTGCAAACCGTCGTCCGCCACAATCAGCCCGATGTCGGGATGCGCCGCCAGCAACGCCCTGCCTGCCTCCGCACGGCTGCTGCCCACCGCCGTCGGCGCGCCGGTTTTACGGAACAGCAGCAAAGGCTCGTCGCCCGCATCTTCCGCTCGGCTCTTCTCATTCAATACATGAACCGCCTTGCTCTTGCGCCCGTAGCCTCGGCTGATGATGCCGACCTTGATGCCTTTTTCCTGCAAGCTAGACACCAGCGCGGCGACAATCGGCGTTTTCCCCGTCCCGCCCGCGTGGATATTACCGACCACGACCACAGGCACGGGCAGCTTTTCGCTTTTCAGACGGCCTGAAACGAAATCATCGCGCCGTTTCGCCGCAATTTTGGCAAACAGCATGGATAAGGGTTTGAGCAGGAAAGATAAAAACGGATTGGGGCGTTGCCAATGGCGTTCAATGATTTGATGGAGTTTGGGCATTCAGACGACCTTGTAGCTGCGTTTCTTTGTAGGCAGAGCCTACACCATTTTGGAGGATAAGTCGTTCAGGCGAGGGTTTCGATGCGGTTGTCGGGCATGACCAGCCAGACTTTTGCCTGTTTGGCTCGGGCGGCGGTACGGATGGCGGCTTCGTCCATGATGGAGAATGCGGTGGAGAAGGCATCGGCAACGGCGGCGGTTGGCGCCATGACGCTGACGCTGCGGTAGCGCGGTGTGGCAGTGCCGGTGCGCGGGTCGAAGAGGTGGGTGAACTTGCCGGCCTCGTCCATTACGGTACCGTAGCCGCCTGAGGTGGCGAAGGCTTGGTTTTGCATGGGGAGGGTCAGGAGGGTGGCTTCTTCGTTTTGGGGATTGCGGATGCCGACGTTCCATGTGCGTTGGTTGTCGGTGTCGAAGCCGCGGATTTCGCCCATATCGACAAGGGCCTGGCGGATGCCGTGCTGTTGCAGCAGGGCGGTGATTTTGTCGGTGATGTAGCCTTGGGCGATGCCGTTGAGGGACAAGCCCATGCCTTTTTGTTCGAAGAGGATGGCTTTTTGGTCGAAGACGACGTGTTTGAAGCCGACGAGTTTGAGGGTGCGCCGGATGTCTGGTTCGGACGGCGGGGTTTCGGCACGCGGGTTGCGGCGGAAATGGTCTACGTAAAGATTCCACAATACTTGGACGGTGGGGTCGAACGCGCCGTCGGTCAGGGCATGGATGTCGCGGCAGATGCTCAAAAGGGCGAGGAAGTCGGGCGGCGGGTTGTTCAGACGACCTTCTTTGTTCAGTCGGTTGATCAGGCTGTCTTCGCGGTAGAGGCTGAAGATTTTTTCGAGGCGGGCGACTTCGGCGAGAACTTTGTTGACAAGGATTTCAGCTTCTTTGCGGTCAACGCCGAAGAGGCGGAGCTCGGCGCCGGAACCCAGCGCAATGCCTTTCCAGATAACGGGCTCGCCGGTGGTTGGTAACGGGGTAGGACGGTTGCGGTTTAGGAGAAAGGGTGCGGTCGCTCCGGCGGCAGTCAGGGCGGCGATGGCGAAAAAACGGCGGCGGGTGAGCGGGGTGTTCATGGGTTGAGATGGGTCGTCTGAAAAGGGGCAGTGTTGGAGGAACGGGCGGAAGTCGGCTTATCTGGGTTTGCGTTTGAAGGCGTTGGGAAAGTGTTTTAGAAGCGCCGCCATTTCCGCACAGGATTTTTATGGTTACGGAAAGGACGGCGGGCGACGGCTGAGGCTTGATTTGCGCTGCGGCAGAACTTGTTTTCCTGCCATCAAGCCTGCCTTCACGCTTTGAAACCAAGCGTCAACCGTCTCATTAATCGCCCATTGCCGCTAAAAGTTCTGCCTGATGTTCGGCAATCAGGGCGTTGGTAATTTCTTCCAAGTCGCCGTCCATCACAAAATCCAGCTTGTGCAGGGTGAGGTTGATGCGGTGGTCGGTTACGCGGCCTTGGGGGTAGTTGTAGGTGCGGATGCGTTCGCTGCGGTCGCCGCTGCCGATAAGGGATTTGCGTTCGGCGGCTTCTTTGGCTTGGGCTTCGCGTTTTTGCGCGTCGTTCAGGCGGGCGGCGAGGACTTTCATCGCCTGCGCCTTGTTGGCGTGTTGGCTGCGGCCGTCTTGGCATTCGACCACCATGCCTGTGGGCAGGTGGGTGATGCGGACGGCGGAGTCGGTTTTGTTGATGTGCTGACCGCCCGCGCCGGATGCGCGGAAGGTGTCGATGCGCAGGTCGGCGGGGTTCAGCTCGATGTCTTCGAGTTCGTCCGCTTCGGGCATGACGGCAACGGTACAGGCGGAAGTATGGATACGACCTTGGCTTTCGGTGGCGGGGACGCGTTGCACGCGGTGGCCGCCCGATTCAAATTTCAGACGACTGTACGCACCGAGTCCGACGATACGGGCGATGACTTCTTTATAGCCGCCTAACTCGCTTTCGTTGGCGGAAACGATTTCGACCTGCCAGCGGTTGCGCTCGGCGTAGCGGCTGTACATGCGCAGCAAATCGCCTGCAAACAGCGCGGCTTCGTCGCCGCCCGTTCCGGCGCGCACCTCGATGAAGATGTTTTTGTCGTCGTCGGCATCTTTGGGCAGCAGCAGTTTTTGCAGTTCGGTATCGAGCGTGTCGATTTTGGCTTTTGCCGCTTCGATTTCTTCGGCGGCAAAGTCTTTCATTTCGGGGTCGGACAGCATTTCTTCGGCATCCGCCAAGTCGCTTTGCGCCAGTTGATAGTTTTGGAACACTTCGACCACGGGCGTCAATTCGGCGTGTTCGCGCGTGAGCTTGCGGTAGTTGTCCATATCGGACGTGGCTTCGGGCTGTCCGAGGAGGTGGGTGACTTCTTCCAGTCGGTCGCTGAGTTGTTGTAGTTTTTCTAAGATAGACGGCTTCATAATTCTTCCATAACAAATGCCGCCGGGAGTCGTCCGCGACGGCGCGAGGAGGCGATATTATAATGGGTTTGGTTGGAAATTCAAAAGGATATGGCGGAGTTTCTGATGGGCTGCGGCGATGTCGGTTTGCTTTGCGTTATCGGTTTGAAGTTCATCCCTTCGTTTGAACATTTTGCCATACATAACAAAAGGTCGTCTGAAAACCAAAATCCGGTTTTCAGACGACCTTTGTTTTGATTGGGCTTACTTAGGTGCAGCCAAGATGCCTGTCAGGTTCAGCAGGAACAAAACCGTAAATCCGGTCAGGTAAATCAAGCCGAGGATGGCGAGGAGGTCCATACCTGCCGTCAGTTTGTGGCGTTTGTCGCCTTTGACGAGGCGGTAGTTCAGCCAAGCGAACACGGGTGCAGAAACGAAGGCGGTAATCATGGCGAATTTGAGCAGCTCCGCCATTGCGCTGTTGAACCAGAAAATCACTGCCAAGCCCGTACCTGCGACCCAAACGTTCCAGGCGAACAGTTCGACGTTGCCCGTTTTGTCTTTGCCGCGCAGCAGGCGTACCGGCTCGGCAATCGCGCGCGCGTAGCCGTCCACTACGGTAATCGTTGTGCCATACATGCAGGCGAAGGCGATGAATGCGACCATCGGACGCGACCAGTCGCCGATGGTGACGGCGTACATATTAATCAGTTGACCGACGTATTTGCCGCCCGCCATTTGCACTGCCTCCCCGTTGCCGTATTGGACATACGCGCCCAAGGCGAGGAAGACGACCGCCAACACTGCGCTGGTGATGTAGCCGACGTTGAAGTCGAAAATACCGTCGCGGTAGCTGGAAGGATTGATGCGTTGTTTTTCCGTTACCCACAGTGAGTTGATGGCGGAAATTTCAATTGGTGCAGG
This sequence comes from Neisseria sp. HMSC064E01, assembly GCF_001808875.1. NCBI lineage: Bacteria > Pseudomonadati > Pseudomonadota > Betaproteobacteria > Neisseriales > Neisseriaceae > Neisseria > Neisseria sp. HMSC064E01. The sequence goes on along the minus strand of NZ_KV794933.1, from coordinate 12,481 downwards.
CATCCAACCCATCAGCGCGATGAGGAAGCCCAAGCCTGCCAGTGTCCATGGGGTAGGCTCGATAAAGTCGGGTTTCATCTGCATGCCGCGCGACATGGCGATAGCGGCGGCGGCGACTGTGGCAATCGTCAGGCTGACAATGATGATTTTGGAAACATTGTCCAAGGCTTTGTAGCGTCCGCTCGCCAAGATAATCAGGCAGGAAGCCATAATCAGCGCGGAGATTGCGCCGACATTCAGCGTCAGCGAGGGAATCGCCATTTTGACGATGGCGGCGGTCACGATGGCGACCGCACCCGCGTTAATCGTTGCCGAGATAACGCACAAAATCAGGAATACCCACAAATAAACGCGGTTTTTTTCCGCATAGCCTTCAATCAGGCTTTTGCCCGTATCCAGCGTGTAATGCGCGCTGAAACGGAAAAACGGATATTTGAAGAGGTTGGTCAAAATGATAATCAACGCAAGCTGCCAGCCGTAAAGCGCGCCCGCCTGCGTCGAGGCAATCAGGTGCGAACCGCCGACCGCCGCCGAAGCCATCATGATTCCGGGCCCCAGCGCATTGATTTTGCTTTTCCAAGTCGAAGCGTGTGTATGTTGTTCAGACATCTATTCTCTCCGTCTTTTTCAGACGACCTTCACAAAAAAAGGCATATTTTAACGTAAATCAAAATCCTGAATGGTGAATATTGGAAAACATTATGCTGAATTTTGGATAAAAAATACTAATCAAATAAAAAAATAGGATATTCAGGAAATTTTATGCCTAAAAACCTTTTTCAGACGACCTTGTATCGCTTTTTATTCCTGTTTGTCCGTGTTAAAAGGGAGGTGTTGGAAAATGGGCGGAAGCCGATGACAAGCGCGCCATAGCGGTTTTGTCAGGGTTTCACTATAATATTCAACCTGTTCTACGCTAGGATGGGCAGGCGGTTCGGTCTATATAGTGGATTAAATTTAAATCAGGACAA
>NZ_KV794933.1:9929-11410 GCF_001808875.1 Neisseria sp. HMSC064E01 | reverse complement strand
CCGTACTGGTTTAAAGTTAATCCACTATATTGTGTAAAAAATGGAAGCAAGGCTGCATTTGGGCTGATTCAACGTTTTATCCAAACCGGATTGGTTGAGGGTCGAACGCTATGCCATCCTGAAATTTAAGGAAAAATATCATGAAAAAAATCGAAGCTGTGATTAAGCCGTTTAAATTGGACGATGTCCGTGAAGCTCTGACAGAAATCGGGATAAGCGGCATGACGGTTAGCGAGGTTAAAGGTTTCGGCCGTCAGAAAGGGCATACCGAAATTTACCGCGGTGCGGAGTATGCGGTTGATTTTCTGCCAAAAGTCAAAGTCGAGCTGGTGTTGGCAGATGAAGATGTGGAACGCGCCATCGATATCATTGTAGAGACTGCCCGGTCGGGCAAAATTGGCGACGGTAAGATTTTTGTGTTGCCGGTCGAAGAAGTGATTCGGATACGGACGGGCGAACGCGCGGAAGCAGCGATTTAATCTTATCGTTGCCACGATTGGCTGTTATAGTGGATTAACTTTAAATCAGGACAAGGCGACGAAGCCGCAGATAGTACATCAGGACAAGGCGACGAAGCCGCAGACAGTACAAATAGTACGGCAAGGCGAGGCAACGCCGTACTGGTTTAAAGTTAATCCACTATACAAATAAGGTCGTCTGAAATCCTGCATTGTCGGGTTTCAGACGACCTTATTTGTGTTTCTATCGGGTTTAGATTTTGGTGAAGATGACTTCGTTTTCAAAACGCGATTTAGGCAGCGCGGCGTTGAAATCGTCTGCGGCACGGTAGCCGAAGGAGACGACGGCGACGGCTTTGTAGCCTTTTTCAGTCAAACCGAATTCCTCATTCAAAACCTGCAAATCGACGCCTTCCATCGGCACGGCGTCGATGCCTGCTGCGGCAGCGGCGAGCAGGGTGAAGCCCATGTTGAGATAGACTTGTTTGGCAAGCCATTGCTCTTCATCGTGGAATTGGTTGCGGTGGATACCCAAGAACAGGCGGCGGGTGGAATCGCCTGCCTGCTTAGCTTCTTCCGTGGCGAAACGTCCGTCTTTGTCCTCTTGCGCCAATACGGCGGCGACATAATCATCGTCGGCGCAAATGCGGGCAGCGAAAACGACGACATGGGACGCATGAGTGATTTTCGGGGTGTTGTAAGGGAGTTTTTCGGTGGATTTGGCAATACGCGCTTTGCCTGCTTCGTCATCAGCGATGATGAAGTGCCACGGCTGCATATTGACGCTGGAAGGGCTGTTGCGCAGGGCGGCTTCGATATGGGCGAAGTCTTCGGCAGAGATTTTTTTAGACGGGTCAAAAGACTTGGTGCTGTATCGCTGGCGGACGATTTCTGTGATGTTCATGAAATGTTTCCTGTTTTTAGGATGGAAACGGGGATTATAGAGAGGTCGTCTGAAAGGGGCAATGCAGGAAATTGGTGAGGATTTCGTTATATTGGATTAACTTTAAACCAGTACGGCGT
>NZ_KV794933.1:0-9829 GCF_001808875.1 Neisseria sp. HMSC064E01 | reverse complement strand
TGTCCTGATTTAAATTTAATCCACTATATCAGACTGGTATGGCGCGAGCGCTGGCGTATGAAAAAGCTCGTCTGAAATGGATTGTTCCATTTTCAGACGACCTTTGACCTTTGCAAGCCATATCCGCAGGCTGTATTTAAGTTTCTGCGGGCGGAAGGGGCGGGTGTTCGTCGGTTGTTTCCGATTTGGATTTGATAAAGCGGCTGCACCAGATGCCTGCTTCGTAAAGCAGGATAAGCGGGACGGCAAGCAGGGTTTGGGAAATCACGTCCGGCGGGGTAATGATGGCGGCAATGACGAATGCGCCGACAATGACGTAGGGGCGTGCGTTTTTGAGTTGTTCGGTGGTCACAATACCGATTTTAGCGAGCAGGACGACAACGACGGGGACTTCGAAAGTCGTGCCGAATGCGACGAACATACCCAAAATAAAGGACAGGTATTTGTCGATGTCGGTCGCCATGTTGACGCCGACGGGGGTAATACCCGCGAGGAATTTAAAGATGACGGGGAAAACGAGGTAGTAGGCAAACGCCATGCCGACAAAAAACAGGCTGACGCTGGAGAGGACGAGCGGGGTAATCAGGCGTTTTTCGTTTTGGTAGAGGGCGGGCGCGACGAATGCCCAGATTTGGTAGAGCGTGTGCGGCAGGGAAACGAGGAATGCCGCCATCAGCGCCACTTTCACCGGTACGAAAAACGGTGCGATGACGTCGGTGGCAATCATGCTGGTGTCTTTGGGCAAGTTCGCCATCAGGGGGTCGGCAACAAAGGTGTAAAGCTGCTGGGCAAACGGCATCATGCCGAGAAAGCAGACGACGATGCCGATGACGATCCACATCAGGCGGCGGCGCAGCTCGATAAGGTGTTCGATAAGAGGTTGGACGGGTTGTTCGTTTTGAGGTTCGGACACCGGTTTACTCACTTTTTACGGACGCGAAGTTTGGGTTTGGCATGAAATTTCGGGCGCAGGTCGCGCTTGCGGTTCATCGCTTGTTTTTTGAGGGAAGTGATATGCAGCACGGGCGCGTCTGCGGAAGTGTCGATATAGCTGACTTCTACGACATTGGACGCCGGAGCGGCGCTGCCGGTCAGGTATTCTCGCCAAGCGCGGTCTTGTTCGGATTCCGCAGGCGTGTCGGTTTCGACGGCATCCGTCGGATTGTCTGCTTGCGCCATAGCGTTTTCAGACGACGTGGAAACAGATGGGTCGTCTGAAACTTCTGCGCTTAATGAAGGAAGCGGGTTGCCGTGTTCATCCAAACCGAAATCGGCAGGCGTGCGTTGCGCCGGCAGACGTTCCCACGGTTTGAGCCCGTCGGAAATGTCGTGCAGGTTGTCCTGCATATCCGTACCGGTTTCTTTGAGGCTGTCGCGTACTTGTGCGGCGGCGGCTTCAAATTCCTGTTTGGCTTTGCGCAGCTCTTCCAATTCGACTTGGGTGTTGAATTCCTGCTTGACGCTGCTGACGAGGCGTTGCAACTTGCCGATGAGCCGTCCGGCAGTGCGGGCGGCTTCAGGCAGACGCTCGGGGCCAAGTACAATCAGGGCGACGATGCCGATTAAAAGCAGCTCGCCCAAACCGAAATCAAACATAGATTATGCTTTGTCTTCGTCTTTTTTGTGTTCGATGACTTCGTCTTTTTTGGCGTCAGTACCTTCGTTCAGACCTTGTTTGAAGTCATGCACGGCACCGCCGAGGTCTTTGCCGACGTTGCGCAGTTTTTTGGTACCGAAAACCAAAACGACGATGATTAATACGATGATCCAGTGCCACAGAGAGAAGCTACCCATAATAAATCCTTGATATAGTTGAAAATGGATGGTGGGAATGTTGGTTTATGCAGGCGTACCCATGATGTGGATATGCAGGTGGAACACTTCCTGTCCGCCGCCTTTGCCTGTGTTGATAAGGGTTTTGAAGCCGTCGGTCAAACCTGCCGCTTCGGCGATTTGAGGGACTTTCAACATCATTTTGCCCAAGAGGGTTTGATGTTCGGGCGCGGCGTGTGCCAGCGAGTCGAAATGGACTTTCGGAATCAGCAGCAGATGAACCGGCGCGGCGGGGCGGATGTCTTTGAAGCACAACATCTCGTCGTCTTCGTACAAAGTTTGCGCCGGAATATCTTTGGCGGCGATTTTACAGAAAATACAGTTGTCCATAATGGCTCCGAGGTCGTCTGAAAACGAGTGTAACGAGTTTCGCTAAAACGTGTGCAGCGCGTTTCGTCAAACAGACGGCAGAAAAACGAATAAGGTCGGATTGTAATATAAATTCAAGACTCTTTGCGAGAGGCTTTTTCCGCCAAGCCCGATAAACCTTGACGGCGCGCAAGCTCGTTGACGACATCTTCGGCGCGCAAACCGTGGTGCGCCAAGAGAATCATGGTGTGAAACCATAAGTCGGCAACTTCGTAAACGAGGTGTTCGCCGCCGCCGTCTTTCGACGCCATCAGGACTTCACCCGCTTCTTCGATGACTTTTTTGAGGATTTTGTCTTCGCCTTTGTGCAGAAGCTGGGCAACGTAGGAAGCTTCGGGATTGCCGCCTTTGCGGGAGTCGATGGTGTTTTGGATTTGGGTAAGGATGGTGTCGGTCATGGGATTTTCGGCTTTGAAGGATAAGGACTATTCGGATAAGGCATGGGTTTGCTTGGCTTCGCGTAACGCTGTTTCTGACAACAGACAATCATCCGCCCGATTTTTAGTGAAACTCGTTACACTTGTTTTGGCGAAACTCGCTGCGCTCGTTTTCAGACGACCTCTAAGGATGCGTATGCCCATAAATGGCTTCTTCGTCTTTCAACACGGCATCAACCGTCTGCCATACGCCGTCTTTCCAGACTTTGTAGAAACAGCTTTCGCGTCCGGTATGGCAGGCGATGCCGCCGTTTTGGTCTATCAGCATCACGATGGCGTCGCCGTCGCAGTCGAGGCGTAATTCGTACACCTTTTGCGTGTGTCCCGATTCTTCGCCCTTCATCCATTGCTTTTGGCGCGAACGGCTGTAATAGTGGGCGAAACCGGTTTCTACGGTTTTTTGCAGCGCCTCAGCGTTCATCCATGCGACCATCAATACGCGGCGGGTCTGCCTATCTTGGGCAATGGCGCAGACCAAGCCTTTTTCGTCGAATTTGACGGCGTTGAGCAGGCTGTTATCCATATTCGGCATCCTTATTTATTTTGACGAAACTCGTTTCACTCGTTTTAGCGAAACTCGTTACACTCGTTTTGGCGAAACTCGCTGCGCTCGTTTTCAGACGACCTTGAGCCAATCAAGTTCAACTTACAGCCGCACTTCGATTCCGGCTTCGCGCATGGCGAGCTTTGCATCGCGGATACTGACTTCGCCGAAGTGGAAAATACTGGCGGCAAGCACGGCATCCGCTTTGCCTTCTTTGATGCCGTCAATCAGATGCTGTACATTGCCGACGCCGCCGGAAGCGATGACGGGAATATCGACCGCTTCGCTGACGGCGCGGGTCAGCGGCAGGTTGAAGCCTTGTTTCGTGCCGTCCCTGTCCATGCTGGTGAGCAGGATTTCGCCTGCGCCGCGCCGCTGCATTTCAACCGCCCATTCGACTGCGTCCAAGCCGGTCGGCGTGCGCCCGCCGTGGGTGAAGATTTCCCAGCGGGTGTTTTCGGGATTGACGGCTTTGGCATCGACGGCGACGACGATAGCTTGCGAGCCGAAAAATCCGGCGGCTTCGTTGACTAAATCGGGGTTGGTGACGGCAGCGGTGTTGATGCTGGCTTTGTCCGCACCGGCATTGAGCAGGCGGCGGATGTCGGCTACGGTGCGCACACCGCCGCCGACGGTCAGCGGAATGAAAACCTGTGAGGCAACGTCTTCGATGACGTGCAAAATGGTGTCGCGGTTGTCGGAGGAGGCGGTGATGTCGAGGAAGGTCAGCTCGTCCGCACCTTCGTCGTTGTAGCGTTTGGCGACATCGACGGGATTGCCCGCATCGCGCAAACCGAGGAAGTTCACGCCTTTGACGACGCGGCCGTCTTTGACGTCGAGACAGGGGATGATGCGTTTTGCCAGTGCCATTTTGAATGCCTTTCCAAACCTAGGAATGAGGTCGTCTGAAAACGAGCGTAGCGGGTTTCGCTAAAACCCATACAGCGGATTCCACCCAAACGGACAATCCGTTTCAGACGACCTTTCCAATCATTGATACCGGCAAGGCAGGTGTTACGCCAGCCAGTTGTGCACCCATTTGGGCAGGTGTTGGAGCAGTTGGAAATAGCCGACTCCTGCAATGGCAGCGAATACGCAGGAAGTCATAAAGCTGCCGCTGAAGCGTCCGACGATATAAAACACTGTGCTGGCAAATGCCCATAACGCGCCGTTAAACACCATCCAATAGGTGTCGATCATCGGCATATCGAACGCGGAAAGCTGGCGGACGAGGATGGCGATGATGGTAAATCCCAAACCTTCGCTGACGGCGCGCACGTTGCGGCCGGATGACCAGATAATCCAAAAGCCCAAAATAAATGCTTCAAACATGAAATACCCCTTGAAAAGTAAATAAAACTAGTGAGTGTGGGATGGTGAGTCCCAAACAATATTCGGCGGTCTGCCGCCTTTTATTGTGAAGAAAAACGGACGAACCCGTCTTTTGTCCTACCTGTGAAGACAGGACAACAATGAAAGCAAACGGGTTCAGCCGATTATTGTGTATCTTCGCCCCGCTATATTGTTTGAAAACGGCGGGACAAGTGAGTAAGAAAACGTTGGGTCATTTCAGACGACCTTGATGGTTGTTTTTAAATAAGGTCGTCTGAAAACGAGCGCAGTGAGTTTCGCTACACCAACTTATGCCAGCGAATCCGCCAACTGTTGCGCTTGGGCAAAATCAATACTGCCCTCGTAAATCGCACGCCCGGTAATCGCGCCCGCCACGCCGTGTTTTTCAACGGCACACAAAGCGCGAATGTCGTCCAAATTGGTCAAACCGCCCGACGCGATAACCGGAATGGCGACGGCTTGCGCCAATTTGACGGTCGCGTCGATGTTCACGCCGCTCATCATGCCGTCGCGGCCGATGTCGGTGTAAATAATGCTGTTGACGCCGTCGTCTTCAAAACGTTTCGCCAAATCAATCACATGGTGCTCGGTTACAGTCGCCCAGCCGTCTATCGCCACCATACCGTCTTTGGCATCCAACCCGACGATAATCTGCCCGGGAAATGTTTTGCACGCCTCGCGCACGAAGTCGGGATTTTTTACCGCCGCCGTACCGATAATGACGTCGTTCAATCCCAAATCCAAATATTTTTCAATGGTTTCCAAGTCGCGTATCCCGCCACCCAGCTGTACGGGAATGTTTTTGGCAACGGCAGCGAGGATGTCCTTGATGGCGGGGAAATTTTGCGGAACGCCGGCAAATGCGCCGTTCAAATCCACCAAATGCAAACGGCGCGCGCCTTGTTTGAACCAATGCAGCGCAGTTTCGGCGGGCGAATCGGAGAACACCGTCGCCTGCTCCATCAAACCTTGTTTCAGGCGCACGCAGCGGCCTTCTTTTAAATCGATTGCGGGAATCAGCAGCATGGGAGTCCTATCCTTATGCGGAGTGTATTTTACACAAATTATCGAGTTTTAGCATATTTAAATGAAAAAACGTCATTGATAACACTAAAACGGGGCTATTTTGTGTGTATTTTGCATGTTTCAGACGACCTCTTCCGAGCGAAATTCAGAAGGTGAAAAGGGCGGGATGCTATTTCGTCTGTTTCAGCCCTTCATTTTTATTGCCTGAAATTGCTTGCCAACAGCCATTCTTGAGCCTTAGTGGCGTCGTCAAAATATTTCGGATGTTGGTTGGTCAACAGGCTGGAGAGGCGGGCGCCGAGTTTGATCCAAATGTCGTCTGTAATAACGGCGACACGGCCGAAGTCGTTTTCATGTTGGTTAAGGAATTTGATTTGTTCCATCGCCATATCGATTGTGAAATCTTTCAGCATGGACAAATCCAAAAGGATGTCGGGCAAGTGGATTTTTTGTTTGCTTTCCAATAAGGCAGCTTCAAGCTGGCGGAAATCATCGAGGGTAAATTCGTTGTACAGCGCCACATTCAAACCGTAAGACTGCTCGCGGATGGAAATCATCGTACTCTCCTTTTTATATGATGTTAATGATGAGGTTGATGGTCAGCTTGTTTTGGTAAGCCACTTTTTAATCGAAACCGGCCGGATGCTGCTTAATATGCCGCTTGTGACAATAATAATCATACCAAAGGTTTCCTGCCAAGTGACGGTATCGCCCAAAAATATCATGCCCGATAGGGCGGAAAAGACGACGGTCAGATAAGAAAGAGAGGCGACGGTGAATTTGTTGCCGACTTTATAGGCGCGGGTCATGGAAAGCTGGGCAAGCATGGCGGCAAGTCCGATGCAGAAAAGATAGGGCAGGGCGGATAGAGGAATGTTGTGCCAGCCGGTCAAAGTTGCCCAAACCGATGCCATGACGACACCGGTTATCGAAAAATAAAACACTACCCGCCAACCCGGCTCGCCGAGCAACGACAGTTCGCGCACCTGCAAATACGCCCAACCTGACATGGCTCCGCCCGCCAAGCCTGCCAATGCGGCGATTTCCTGTCCGCCTTTGAACGAAGGGTTCAGCAGCAGGACGACACCGAGAAAGCCAAATAACAAAATCGCCTGCGTATAAAGTGCAATCCGTTCTTTCAAGATAAAAAATGAAAATACTGCCAGAAAAATCGAAGAGGTGTAGCTTAAGGTTACCCCTGTTGCCAGCGGCAGGTGCATGACGGCATAAAACAGGCAAAACATGGCGGCTGTGCCGACAACGCTGCGGTTGAGGTGGGTTTTCCAATGTGGTGTGGCAAAGGTGTCGCCGCGTGCTTTTGCCATTATGCCTAATACGACGGCAGCAAAACTCATGCGCCAAAATACCAGTTCGCCACTGTTGAAACCGAATTTTGCCGCCGCGGCTTTGATGCACACGTTCATGACGGTAAAACCGAGTGCGGCAACAATCATCCATGCAGAACCGAGAGGGTCTTTGGGTGTGGGTGTAGTCATTTATCAAACTTCCAAAGAAGAAAGGGGTGTGTGGTTATAAATGGGGTCGTCTGAAAAGATTTCAGACGACCTATTGTCAAAAAGGCTCAATAAATAAACCTATGTTTTATGATATAATGATAATTTTTCTCATTCATAAACTTGGAAATTATTTTTATGGAAACTTCGCAACCTACGCAACATATTGCTGTACCTAATAGCCCCGTTAATCAACCCAAACGTTTGCGTGCAAGTGAAGGGGTAAATTGGTTTGCCGAATCATGGCGTATTTTTAATAAATACAAATTAAAATGGATAGGGGCAATGGTTTTGTTCTTCCTTATCCCGATTGCTTTGGGTTTGTTGTCCAGCTATGCAGCAGAAGGCAGCCAGCCTATGACCTTCAATCAATTGTCCTTAGGTATAGTCATACGCGAAGTGATCATCAATCTGTTTGTATATTGGGGAAGCTATTGTTTCCTAGGTGGTATTGTGCTGCTGGCACATCAAACCGCAAAAGGTGCGAATTTTAACTTTGGTAGTTTGTTTGCAGGTTTTTCAACTAAAAAGATCGGTTCGTTCCTAGTTCTTATGCTGATGAGTATAGTTGCGATACTGCTTCTTGCGTTGGTTGCTGTTATTCCTATCATGTTGCTTACGAAAGGAAATCTCTCTGCTCTAGAGATGTTGCCGATGGGGGAGTCACTTGTGTTCATTATAATGCTGATGGTCATTAGCATTGGTTCTATGATGTTTTGGTTGACTCCTGCTTTGGTCATGTTGGAGGATGTCAGACCAGTTGCCGCCATTAAGGTTAGCTTAAATGCCTGTTTTCGCAATATCCCTGCGTTTCTGGTATATAGCTTGATTTGGTTTGGCGTTATTATGGCATTTGGGTTGGCAATGACATTATTTGCTATACCAATTATTTTTGTATTGGGTGTAGGAGGACAACTGTTAGGCGCAGGAGGGGAACAGCAAATATGGAAAGTTTTCATTTTTCTTACAATTTTGTCTGGTTCTGTCTTCACAGTTCCTTATTCTATGATGGCAATCGGTCTATACACCTCATATCACAGCATCTTCCCCGAGGGTTATCTGAATAAACGCTAAATAGCAGAAGGATTATTATTGCTTTATAACAGGTCGTCTGAAACGTATTTTTCAGACGACTTTTTCAATTCAATGTTACCAGTCATGCAACAAAACCTATGCCATACAAACCTTGCCCTGCCTAAATTTGACACCCGCCCTCCGACTGCCTACAATTCAGGTTTCTCAAAAATCATCGTACGTTCCGTACACTATTCTTTTCAGACGACCTCTGTCTTCCGAATCCCATTCTTTCCAATACAACTGTCAAAAATCATGCACGTTTCAGAACTACAGACCCTACACATTTCCAAACTCTTGGAAATGGCAGAAGAACACGGCATTGAAAACGCCAACCGCTTCCGCAAACAAGACCTCGTATTCGCCATTGTCCGACAAATGATGAAGCAGGGCGAAAGCTTCACCTGCTCCGGCACGCTCGAAATCCTGCCCGACGGCTTCGGCTTTTTACGCAGCGCAGACACTTCCTACCTCGCGGGTCCTGACGACATCTACGTCTCGCCCACGCAAATCCGCCGCTTCAACCTGCATACGGGCGACACCATCGAAGGTAGCGTACGCGTACCCAAAGACAACGAACGTTATTTTGCACTCGTCCGCCTCGACAGCATCAACGGCGATCATCCCGAAGTCTGCAAACACAAAATCCTCTTCGAAAACCTCACCCCGCTTTTCCCTACTAAACAGTTCAAACTCGAGCGCGACATTAAAGCCGAAGAAAACCTTACCGGCCGCGCCATTGATTTAGTTTCCCCCATCGGTCGCGGACAACGCGCCCTTTTGGTTGCACCGCCGAAAACCGGTAAGACCGTGATGCTGCAAAACATCGCCCACGCAATTACCGCCAACTATCCCGATGTCGAACTCATTGTCTTGTTGATTGACGAACGCCCGGAAGAGGTTACCGAAATGAGCCGTTCCGTGCGAGGCGAAGTGGTTTCCTCCACCTTCGACGAACCGGCGCAGCGCCATGTTCAAGTGGCGGAAATGGTGATTGAAAAAGCCAAGCGTATGGTGGAACACAAAAAAGACGTGGTCATCCTGCTTGACTCAATTACCCGCCTAGCCCGTGCTTACAATACCGTTGTACCCACTTCCGGCAAAATCCTGACCGGCGGCGTAGATGCCAATGCCCTCCACCGTCCCAAACGCTTCTTCGGTGCGGCGCGCAATGTAGAAGAAGGCGGTTCGCTTACCATCATCGCCACCGCTCTGGTGGAAACCGGCAGCCGCATGGATGATGTGATTTATGAAGAATTTAAAGGTACAGGCAATATGGAGCTGCACCTCGACCGCCGCATGGCGGAAAAACGCCTGTTCCCTGCCATCAGCATTAATAAATCTGGTACTCGCCGCGAAGAACTGCTGGTGCCGAACGACCAGTTGCAACGCATGTGGCTCTTGCGCAAATTCCTGCATCCAATGGACGAAATCGAAGCGACCGAATTTTTGGTGGGCAAACTCAAAGATTCCAAAAATAATGATGAGTTTTTTGAATTGATGCGTGGTAAATAGTGAAAAGGTCGTCTGAAAGGTATTTCAGACGACCTTTGATGTTGATTGAGTTTGGTTTGAGAATATTTTGAAATAAAAGTCTTTGTATTTCAGGTTGTTGTTAGGTTTTGCGGAATTTTTTATTGTTTGGGGGTTGACGGTTTTTGGTGGTGGGGGTATAGTTC
>NZ_KV794932.1:0-605 GCF_001808875.1 Neisseria sp. HMSC064E01 | reverse complement strand
TCACTGACCAAGTCTGGTCTGAACAACGGCGGTAACAAGATTGCCAACGTAGCCAAAGGTACGGCAGACACCGATGCAGTAAATGTCGAGCAAATCAAACCGTTGGCAACTGCGTTGAACACGACCGTTGGTGCAGACGGTTCCGTTGCGGCTCCTGACTTTACCGTCAAACAAGCGGACGGTACGGTAAGTGCACCGGTGCATACCGTTCAAGAAGCATTGGACAAAGTGGGCGACGAGTTGGGCAAAGGTCTGAAGATTGCCGCTGATGCAGGGTCGACTGAAAAAGTCAACTTAGGTGACACTGTTACTTACACCAGTACCGATGGCAACATTAAGACCAAAACCCTGCCGGGAGGCAAAGTTGATTTCGGTTTGAACGACAAAGTTACGTTGGGCAAAGCTGGCAGCACCCCGATTGTGCTGGACGGTACGAACGGTACGGTAAGCGGACTGACCAACAAAACCTTGGGCGGTGCGGACTTTGCCACCAAAGGACAAGCTGCGACTGAAGAACAGCTGAACGACACTCAAGTGAACCTGAAAAACATCTTGGGCGGAGAAGCCAAGAACGAGAACGGCAATGTATCCACTGCCAACATCGG
>NZ_KV794931.1:59203-75528 GCF_001808875.1 Neisseria sp. HMSC064E01 | reverse complement strand
TTGGGGTGCAGTTCAGTTTTCAGACGACCTTTACGGTTTGATGACTGCTATTTGGCTGTTTGGGCAGCAGCAGTTTCAGCAATCAGGTCAAGGAATACCAGCGGCTCTTTGCCGATGTTCTTCAAAGCATGGGACTGGCCGGGGCGGGCGATGGTGATGTCGCCGGCGCCGACTGGGGTCTGTTTGCCCGTGCTGTCGGTGAACACGCCTTTGCCCGAGACGATGATGTAAACGTCTTCGTTGTCGGTGTGTTTGTGTTCGCCGATGGATGCGCCCGGCGGCAGGGTCAGCCAGCCGATTTCTCTAAACGCGTCTTGGGCGGCGGTTTGGTGGCGGGTGAAGGCAAAACGGCCGAGCAGCGGACCTTTGCCTCCGGCTGCGTTTTCGCGGTTCCACTCTGCCAAGTCGGCTTTTTTGTACACTTGGACGCTGCGGTCGGTAGGTTTGGCCTGTTCTGCGGCGTGAACGCTGACGGTCGTGCCGAGCAGAAAGGCGACGGATAATGCGGCAAATAGCGGTTTCATCATGGTTTTCCGTTTGTTGGGTTGTGTCAGAAGATGATGCGGTTCCGTTTCCAGACGACCTGCGGGGTCGGTTGCTTTGCCCCGCAGGCGTCAAGGCTTATTTCACGTTGCGCAGATAGTTCAGCAACAAGGGAACGGGGCGGCCGGTTGCGCCTTTTTCGCTGCCGGATTTCCATGCCGTACCCGCGATGTCGAGGTGCGCCCACGGGTAATCTTCGGTGAAGTAAGACAGGAAGGTGGCGGCGGTAATTGTGCCTGCACCGGGGGTGCCGATGTTGGGGATGTCGGCGAAATTGGATTTGAGCTGGTCTTTGTAGGTTTCAAAGAGCGGCAGTTGCCATGCTTTGTCGTCCACGTTGCGGGAGGCGGCGAGCAGGCTGTCGACCAAATCCTGATTGTTGCCCATCACGCCGCTGACGTCATGCCCCAAGGCGATGATGCACGCGCCGGTCAGGGTGGCGACGTCGATGACGGCTTTGGGCTTGAACTGCTCGGCGTAAGTGAGCGCGTCGCACAAAATCAGACGGCCTTCGGCATCGGTGTTCAACACTTCAATCGTCAGACCTTTCATGCTTTTCACCACGTCGCCCGGTTTGTTTGCCGCGCCGGAAGGCATGTTTTCGCAGGTGGCGACGACGGCGATAAGGTTGATCGGCAGTTGCAGTTTGACGGCGGCGCAGAAGGTGCTGATGACGGTTGCCGCGCCGCACATGTCAAACTTCATTTCGTCCATGTTCAGACCGGGCTTGAGGGAGATGCCGCCGGTGTCAAAGGTAATGCCTTTGCCGACCAAGACGACGGGTGCGGCTTCTTTGTCCGCCGCGCCGAAGTAGCTCAATTCAATCAGATAGGGGTCTTCCACGCTGCCTTTGGCGACCGACCAGAACGAACCCATGTTTTCTTTGATGTAGTCTTTTTCGATGATTTTGGCGTGTGCGCCCAGTTTTTCAGCTTCGGCTTTGGCGGTGCGCGCTAAAAATTCGGGCGTGCATTCGTTGGGGGCGGCGTTGCCCAAATCGCGGCAGAGGCTTTGTCCGTAAACCTGCGCTTCGGCGACGCGCAGTGCTTCTTTGACGGCGGCTTCGTGTGCGGTGTGGAACACGGCTTGCGAGAATTTGGCAGGCTTGCCTTCTTTTTTGTAGCGGTCGAAACGGTAGGCAGCGTTGCCGAACGCGATGGCGAAGGCTTCGGCTACGGCAGCAGCTTGCGCTTCATCGAAGGCATGGGTGTCCGCATTGACCGTTTCCTGATTTTGCGCCCATTTGGCGGCTTCGGCAGCAGCTTTGTTCAGCTCGGCGCGGTCGGTTTTTTCGAGGCGGACGACGGCAACTGCCTGCAAACCGTTGTCCGTCGGGATTTTGGTGTCGGCAAAAGTTTGACCTTCTTCAAGCGAAGACAAAAGGGCAAGGGCGGTCGGGTGGTTTAATTGTGCGGTTTCGGTGCAGACAAATAACTGCGCGCCTGCCTGTTGCGGCTGCAAGGTTCCGGCTTTTGTGCTAAATTCCACGTTTATTCTCCTGATTGAGATGGTTTCGGGTAGTTTCAGACGACCCTTTGCATCAAGAGGTCGTCTGAAAACGGTTGGAAAGATTGTACTCCATTTGAGAGGTCGTCTGAAACCTTGCGCAGACAATCCGCCTGCGCCGAACCGCTTACCGCTCCTAGCCGCGATTCTATGATTTATCAAAGAAACTTCATCAAAGAACTCTCTTTTACCGCCGTCGGCATTTTCGTCGTCCTCTTGGCGGTGTTGGTATCCACGCAGGCAATCAACCTGCTCGGCCGTGCCGCCGACGGGCGCGTCGCCATCGATGCCGTGTTGGCATTGGTCGGCTTCTGGGTCATCGGCATGACGCCGCTTTTGCTGGTTTTGACCGCATTCATCAGCACGCTGACCGTGTTGACCCGCTACTGGCGCGACAGCGAAATGTCGGTCTGGCTCTCCTGCGGATTGGCATTGAAACAGTGGATACGCCCCGTCATGCAGTTTGCCGTACCGTTTGCCATCCTGATTGCCGTCATGCAGCTTTGGGTCATGCCGTGGGCAGAGCTGCGCAGCCGCGAATACGCCGAAATCCTCAAGCAAAAACAAGAATTGTCCATGGTGGAAGCAGGCGAGTTCAATAGTTTGGGCAAGCGCAACGGCAGGGTTTACTTCGTCGAAACCTTCGACACCGAATCCGGCATCATGAAAAACCTGTTCCTGCGCGAACAGGACAAAAACGGCAACGACAACATTATCTTCGCCAAAGAAGGCAATTTCTCGCTGAACGACAACAAACGCACGCTTGACCTGCGCAACGGCTACCGATACAGCGGCACGCCCGGCAAAGCCGACTACAACCGCGTTTCCTTCCAAAACCTCAGCCTGATTATCAGCACCACGCCCAAACTCATCGACCCCGTTTCCCACCGCCGCACCATCCCGACATCCCAGCTTATCGGCAGCAGCAACCCGCAACATCAGGCGGAATTGATGTGGCGCATCTCGCTGACCGTCAGCGTCCTTCTGCTCTGCCTGCTTGCCGTGCCGCTTTCCTATTTCAACCCGCGCAGCGGCCACACCTACAACATCCTCGTCGCCATCGGGCTTTTCCTGATTTACCAAAACGGACTGACCTTCCTGCGCAATGCCGTGGAAGACGGCAAAATCCATTTCTGGCTCGGACTGCTGCCCATGCACATCATCATGTTCGCCATCGCCGTCGTACTCCTGCGCGTCCGCAGCATGCCCAGCCAGCCCTTCTGGCGGGCGGTTGGCAAAAGTCTGACATTGAAAGGCGGAAAATGAACCTGATTTCACGTTACATCATCCGCCAAATGGCGGTTATGGCGGTTTACGCCCTCCTTGCCTTCCTTGCCCTGTACAGCTTTTTCGAGATCATCAACGAAGTCGGCGACTTGGGCAAAGGCAGCTATAACGGCGCAACCATGGCGCAATACGTCCTCATGCAGATGCCCGCGCGCGCCTACGAACTCATGCCCCTCGCCGTCCTCATCGGCGGACTCGTCTCCCTCAGCCAACTTGCCGCCGGCAGCGAACTGACCGTCATCAAAGCAAGCGGCCTGAGCACCAAAAAACTATTGCTGATCCTGTCGCAGTTCGGGCTGATTTTCGCCATCGCCACCGCCGCGCTCGGCGAATGGATTGCCCCCACCCTCAGCCAAAAAGCCGAAAACATCAAATCCGCCGCCATCAACGGCAAAATCAGCACCGGCAATACCGGGCTTTGGCTCAAAGAAAAAAACAGCATCATCAACGTGCGCGAAATGCTTCCCGACCATACCCTGCTGGGCATTAAAATTTGGGAGCGCAACGACAAAAACGAACTGACGCAGGCGACGGAAGCCGAGTCCGCCGTTTTAAACAACGACGGCAGTTGGCAGTTGAAAAACATCCGCCGCAGCACGCTTAGCGAAGACAAAGTCGAAGTCTCGACTGCCGCCGAAGAAAACTGGCCGATCGCCGTCAAGCGCAACCTGATGGACGTATTGCTCGTCAAACCCGATCAAATGTCGGTCGGCGAACTGACTACCTACATCAGCCACCTCGAAAACAACAACCAAAACACCCAAATCTACGCCATCGCCTGGTGGCGCAAATTGGTTTACCCCGTCGCCGCATGGGTGATGGCACTCGTCGCCTTCGCCTTCCCCCCGCAACCCACCCGCCACGGCAATATGGGCTTGAAACTCTTCGGCGGCATCTGCCTCGGCTTGCTGTTCCACTTCGCCGGACGACTCTTCGGCTTTACCAGCCAACTCTACGGCGTCCCCCCCTTCCTCGCCGGCGCACTGCCCACCATAGCCTTCGCCCTGCTCGCCGTGTGGCTGATACGCAGGCAGGAGCGGCGTTAAGCCCAAGAATACGAGGAAAGTTTGCAAATTCAGGCTTCCAATTCGACACCAGAATCAATCAGACCAATCCGCCTAAAAAGCATTATTTTTAGGCGGATTTTTTCCAAACTGTCGGCATTGAGATTGCAGAATATTGTCGACTCAAACCGTATCGTTTCATGCGCCCTCTTCCACCCAAAAGAGAAAAACGGCGGTTTAAAATAAAAAAAACAGAACAGCGAAAACTGTTCTGTTTTTTATTTTCAGACGACCTCATGGGTTTAGCCTCTAAAGGGGTCGTCTGAAACTGCTTTACCTACCCGTTAAACATTTACGGTCTCGGCTACTTCGTTGTAGCTGTCGATTTCGTTGAAGTTCATGTAGCGGTAGATTTGGTCGCCCTGTTCGTTGATGATGCCGATATTAGCTTGGTATTCTTCAACGGTCGGGATTTTACCCAGTTTGGAACAAATCGCCGCTAACTCTGCCGAGCCGAGGTAAACGAAGGTGTTTTTACCCAAGCGGTTCGGGAAGTTGCGGGTAGAGGTGGACATGACGGTCGCGCCTTCGTGTACTTGGGCTTGGTTACCCATACACAGCGAACAGCCCGGCATTTCCATACGCGCGCCAGCGCGGCCGAGTACACCGTAGTGGCCTTCGTCGGACAACTCTTTCGCGTCCATTTTGGTCGGCGGCGCTACCCACAAGCGTACGGGGATGTCCGCTTTACCTTCCAAGAGTTTGGAGGCAGCGCGGAAGTGGCCGATGTTGGTCATGCACGAACCGATGAACACTTCGTCGATTTTGGTGCCGGAACGTTCGGACATGAAGCATACATCATCCGGATCGTTCGGGCAGGCGATAATCGGCTCTTTGATGTCGTCCATGTTGATTTCAATCACGGCGGCGTATTCGGCATCTTTATCTGCTTCGAGCAGCTCTGGGTTAGCCAGCCATTTTTCCATGGCTTTGATGCGGCGTTCCAAAGTGCGCGGATCTTGATAACCATCGGCAATCATGTTTTTCATCAACACGACGTTGGATTTCATGTACTCGATAATCGGCTCTTTGTTGAGCTTCACGGTACAGCCGGCGGCGGAGCGCTCGGCGGATGCGTCGGTCAATTCAAAGGCTTGTTCCACTTTCAAATCAGGCAGGCCTTCGATTTCGAGGATGCGGCCGGAGAAGATGTTTTTCTTGCCTGCTTTGGCAACGGTCAGCAAACCTTGTTTAATCGCGTAAAGCGGAATGGCGTTCACCAAATCGCGCAAGGTTACGCCCGGTTGCAGCTTGCCGCTGAAGCTTACCAATACAGACTCAGGCATATCGAGCGGCATCACGCCGGTGGCTGCTGCGAAAGCAACCAAGCCGGAGCCTGCGGGGAAGGAAATACCGATAGGGAAACGGGTGTGGCTGTCGCCGCCGGTACCGACGGTATCGGGCAACAGCAGACGGTTGAGCCATGAGTGGATCACGCCGTCGCCCGGACGCAGAGATACGCCACCACGGGTAGAAATAAAGGCGGGCAGTTCTTTATGGGTTCTCACATCGACAGGTTTGGGATAAGCCGCGGTGTGACAGAAAGACTGCATCACCATATCGGCGGAGAAGCCCAAACAAGCCAAGTCTTTCAACTCGTCGCGGGTCATCGGCCCGGTGGTGTCTTGCGAGCCGACCGTAGTCATGCGTGGTTCGCAGTAAGTACCCGGGCGCACACCTTGCCCTTCGGGCAGACCGCAGGCGCGACCGACCATTTTTTGTGCCAACGTGAAACCGACTTTGCTTTCGGCAGGTGCTTGAGGCAGGCGGAATTCAGTGGAAGCAGGCAGTTTCAAGGCTTCGCGCGCTTTGGCGGTCAGACCGCGACCGATAATCAGGTTGATACGGCCGCCGGCTTGCACTTCGTCCAGCAATACTTGTGATTTCAGGCTGAACTCGGCAACGGTTTCGCCGTTTTTCACGATTTTGCCTTCGTAAGGCAGAATATCGACGACATCGCCCATTTTCAGCGCGGAAACATCGACTTCAATCGGCAGTGCCCCGGAGTCTTCTTGAGTATTGAAGAAAATCGGCGCAATTTTGCCACCCAAGCATACGCCGCCGAAGCGTTTGTTCGGTACGAACGGGATGTCTTCGCCGGTATGCCAAATGACGGAGTTGGTCGCGGATTTACGAGAAGAACCAGTACCGACCACGTCGCCGACGTAGGCAACGGGATGACCTTTGGCTTTAAGTTCTTCCAACAATTTAATCGGACCGACTTCGCCCGGTTTGTCGGGATTGATGCCGTCGCGCGGGTTTTTCAGCATTGCCAGCGCGTGCAGCGGAATATCGGGACGGCTCCACGCGTCAGGCGCGGGAGGGAGGTCGTCTGTATTGGTTTCGCCGTCAACTTTGAAGACGGTAACGGTAATTTTTTCGGGAACTTTGGCGCGTGATGTGAACCATTCGGCGTCCGCCCAAGATTGCAAAACTTCCTGCGCGTATTTGTTACCTTTTTCGGCTTTTTCCTGAACGTCGTGGAAAGAATCGAACATCAGAAGCGTATGTTTCAAGCCTTTAGCAGCGATGGGCGCGAGTTTGTCGTCGTCCAAGAGTTCGATTAAGGCGTGAATGTTGTAACCGCCGAGCATCGTACCTAAGAGTTCGGTCGCATATTCGGGGGAAACCAACGGGCTGGATACGCTGCCTTCGGCAACGGCAGCCAGGAATGAGGCTTTGACTTTGGCGGCATCGTCCACACCGGGCGGAACACGGTGGGCAAGCAGCTCAACCAAGAACTCGCCTTCGCCTGCAGGCGGGTTTTTCAGCAGCTCGACCAAATCGGCGGTTTGCTGCGCGTTCAAAGGGAGGGGGGGGATACCGAGGGCGGCGCGCTCGGCGGCGGCTTTGCGATAGGCTTCTAACATCTCTTTGTTCCTTTTTTCTGTTTTTTCTTCTGACCGTTGCAAATGATTTGCAATCAAAGAATTGTAAACAATTCTTTTGGGTATCATAGACCAGTTTGGCAAAAATTGGAATATTTATGTTATCGGATGTAATAGATGTTTGCTATTGAAACGAATTATCTTGAAAAAACAAAAAGGTCGTCTGAAAACAAGGTTTCAGACGACCTTTTATACTTTATCAGCAATACCGATTTATCCGCTTATTGCTCATTTGCCTGATATTCGCTCCCGTCTTCGCGCAAGAGCTTGGGCTGCTCGCCTTTCTCGATGACGTTTTTACCGATGACAACTTTAGTTACACCCTTCAAATCAGGCAGTTGATACATAGTATCCAAGAGGCAGCGTTCAACGATGGAGCGCAGGCCGCGCGCGCCGGTTTTGCGTTCCATTGCCTGACGGGCGATGCTGCGCAGGGCTTCTTCTTCAAATTCCAATTCAACGTTTTCCATGCCGAACAGGGTTTGATATTGTTTCACCAGGGCATTTTTCGGCTCGGTCAAAATATTGACCAATGCGTCTTCGTCCAATTCCGCCAGCGTGGCGATAACGGGCAGACGGCCGATTAACTCGGGAATCAGACCGAATTTAATCAAGTCTTCAGGCTCAACGATTTCAAACAATCCGGTAATGTCGGCATTTTCGTCCTTGCTGTGAACAGACGCGCCGAAACCAATACCGCCTTTTTCAGTACGCTGACGGATCACTTTTTCCAAGCCCGCAAACGCGCCGCCGCAGATAAACAGGATATTGGTGGTATCGACGTTGATAAATTCCTGATTAGGATGCTTGCGACCACCTTGTGGCGGAACGCTGGCAACCGTACCTTCAATCAGTTTCAGCAAGGCTTGTTGCACGCCTTCGCCGGATACGTCGCGGGTAATCGACGGGTTGTCGCTTTTACGCGAGATTTTGTCGATTTCGTCAATGTAAACGATACCGCGTTGGGCTTTTTCGACATCAAAATCGCATTTACCCAAAAGCTTGGTAATGATTTGCTCGACGTCTTCACCGACGTAACCCGCTTCGGTCAGCGTGGTTGCGTCCGCCATCACGAACGGCACGTCCAGTTTGCGCGCCAAAGACTGCGCCAATAGGGTTTTACCCGAACCGGTCGGACCGATAAGCAGGATGTTGGATTTCGACAACTCGACGTTGCCGTTGGCTTTGGGGTGGCGCAGGCGTTTGTAATGGTTGTACACCGAAACCGCCAAGGCTTTCTTGGCTTGTTCCTGACCGATAACGTGGTCGTTGAGGTTGGCGACGATTTCGGCAGGCGTGGGCAGTTTGTTGTTTGGATGGGACGCATCCGTTGCAGATTTTTCTTCAGAGAGGTCGTCTGAACTTTGCAGCATCACGCCGCAAGTTTCTACACATTCGTTACAGATAAAAGCGTTTTCGCCTTCAATCAGGTTCTTGACTTCATGCTCGGATTTTCCGCAAAACGAGCAGGAGCGTTTTTCTTCAGTCATAATTTATCTTCTGTTTTCAAGCAATATCGGCAAACCGTTATCCGAATGTTGCGGGAACGGTTTTCGGCAAAGTCGGTAAGTATAATCAGTATCTTAAGGTTTATCAAATACCGTATGGCAAGCACTTTGGCGTAAGGTTTTCAGACGACCCTCCGACGCATGGCAACACGTCACAATTTCCCATCCTTAAGATTGTTTCCAATTTGGGAAAAAGATGCAAACAAACGCAAAAAAGTCATATTAAACTTTACATTTTGTTGTATTTTAAGCAAAATATACCCTTTAATAATTCAATTGTCTTAAATTCTACTGGTTGAAATATGTCGGTTATGAAATTTTATAAAACACTGAGTGCAGCCTGTTTGGGTATGGCTTTGACTGTTGCCGCCGCTCCTGCCGCTGCAGACGATATGGACGTTTTGGGTCAATTTTTGGAACAAAATTTTCCAACCCAAAATGACCCGATGGAAGCTTTCGCATTAAGCCACGCCCAAAAAATCGAGGCTCAGGCGATGATGGCGGGACCGCTTTTGACATCGCAGTCCGCCCTGATTTTTAACAACAAAACAGGCGAAATCCTGTATCAGAAAAACGCAGACCGCGTGATGCCGATTGCGTCTATTTCCAAACTGATGAGCGCGATGGTCGTTTTGGACGCGCGTTTGGATATGAACGAGCGTATCACCATTACTGCCGATGAAATCGACCGCTTGAAGGGTACAGGCAGCCGCCTTGCAGTCGGCACAACACTGACGCGCGGCGAATTGTTGCACCTGAGCCTGATGAGCAGCGAAAACCGCGCAACCCACGCGCTGGGCCGCACCTATCCGGGCGGTATGTCGGCGTTTGTTGCTGCCATGAATGCCAAAGCGCAAAGCCTGGGCATGCACAACAGCCGTTTCTACGAACCTACCGGTCTGAATTTCCAAAACGTATCAACCGCCAATGATTTGAACCGTATGGTCGCCGCGGCAAGCAAATATCCGCTTATCCGCAAAAACTCAACCTCTAACTCCGGCTCGGTTTGGACGGCAAACGGCCGCCAAAACTATAAAAACTCCAATGCCCTCGTGCGCGAAGGCAGCTGGAACATCGAGCTTCAGAAAACCGGTTATATCCGCGAAGCAGGACGCTCGATGGTGGTTAAGGCAAACGTCCAAAACCAGCCGATTACCATCGTATTGCTGAACTCGCCGACTTCGACAACACGCGTAAACGACGCGCGTAAGATCGAGTCTTGGATGTCGCAGCGCCGCTCTTAAAAACACTTATTATGCCGTCTGAAAATCAGGCGGCATTTTTTATATAGTTAGCAGCAAAACTTCATGTCATCCGGTTGAAGAATCTTGATTTTAACAATATTAGGAGATGCAAATGCCGAACAAAAAACAATTGATACAGTTGGTAGCCATTTTAGCCTTGACTGGCTGTACTTCCGTTGCCGATATGGTGGGATACGATACAGCATCACTCAACGAGGCGGCAGCAAAAAACTACTCGCAAGTAGTACAACAAGCGCAATCGCAACGCGTTTTGGACAACACTTCCCAGACTTCACGCCGTATCAAAACCGTATTTGAACGTCTGAAACCCCATGCCAATCAAGCCAACCAAACCGGCGTACCTTTCAACTGGCAGATGAATGTTTTCCGTGGCGATGAATTGAACGCCTGGGCAATGCCCGGAGGCAAGATGGCGATGTACACCGGCATGGTCGATCGTTTGAAATTGACGGACGACGAAATCGCTGCCGTTATCGGCCACGAGATGACCCACGCCCTGCTTGAACATGGCAAAAAAGCCATTGGCGGCCAAGTATTGACCGGATTGGGCGGTTCTATTTTGGCGGGCGCGTCCGGAGTTGATGCCAATATCGTCGGCTTGGGTACGGATTTACTGGCTTCCAAGCCCTTTTCGCGCCATCAGGAGAGCGAAGCGGACGCAGGCGGCGTACGTTTGATGGCTCAGGCAGGTTACAATCCCGAAGCAGCCATCAGCGTTTGGGAAAAGATGAGCAAACTCGAAGGCAGCTCGTCCATTGCGATTTTGTCCACCCACCCGACCAATCAGACACGCATCAATGCCATCCGCAGAATGCTGCCTGAACTCATGCCGATTTATCAAAAGAATAAACGATAAATTTTTTGGATAAACCTTCCGTAAACTGACATCGATTTTTTCAAATCAGCCTATAACCTCTTGATTTAAAACCCTGCAAAATCAATTTAAATCAAAAAATTGCATAGGTCTCAATCAAGATTTTTCAGACGACCCTTCCTCCATCATTGGAAAAGGTCGTCTGAAAAATTGTCAACATTTTAGCCCAAATTAGCAAGCAACCCAGACCCATTCGGCGTATAATACAGCCTTTCCCAACCGCATTTGTGAGCTGAATCATGTCTGTTGTTTTGCCCTTGCGCGGCGTTACTGCCCTTTCCGATTTCCGTGTTGAAAAACTCTTGCAAAAAGCAGCCGCACTCGGTCTGCCTGAAGTGAAACTGAAAAGCGAATTTTGGTATTTTGTCGGCAGCGAGAAAGCATTGGATGCCACGACTGTCGAAAAACTGCAAGCCTTGTTGGCGGCGCAAAGCGTTGAGCAAACGCCCGAAGCGCGCGAGGGCTTGCATTTATTTTTGGTAACGCCCCGTTTAGGTACGATTTCGCCGTGGGCTTCCAAGGCGACCAATATCGCGGAAAACTGCGGTTTGGAAGGCATAGAGCGCATTGAGCGCGGCATGGCGGTGTGGCTGGAAGGTCGTCTGAACGACGATGAGAAACAGCAATGGGCGGCGTTGCTGCACGACCGCATGACCGAATCCGTGCTGCCCGATTTTCAGACGGCCTCCAAATTATTCCACCATCTCGAATCCGAAACTTTCTCCACCGTCGATGTTTTGGGCGGTGGTAAAAGGGCTTTGGTCAAAGCCAATACCGAAATGGGCTTGGCACTCTCCGCTGACGAAATCGATTATCTAGTTGAGAACTATCAGGCTTTGCAGCGCAATCCGTCCGATGTGGAACTGATGATGTTCGCGCAGGCGAACAGCGAACACTGCCGCCACAAAATCTTCAACGCCGATTTCATCCTCAACGGCGAAAAACAGCCGAAATCCCTCTTCGGCATGATACGCGATACGCACAACGCGCATCCCGAAGGCACGGTCGTTGCCTATAAAGACAACTCGTCCGTGATCGAAGGCGCGAAAATCGAGCGTTTCTATCCGAATGCGGCGGAAAACCAAGGCTACCGTTTCCACGAGGAAGACACGCATATCATCATGAAAGTGGAAACGCACAACCACCCGACCGCCATCGCGCCGTTTGCCGGTGCGGCGACGGGTGCGGGCGGCGAAATCCGCGACGAAGGTGCAACGGGCAAAGGTTCGCGTCCGAAAGCGGGCTTGACCGGCTTTACCGTGTCCAACCTCAACATCCCCGACCTCAAACAGCCGTGGGAACAAGACTACGGCAAGCCGGAACACATTTCCTCGCCGCTGGACATCATGATTGAAGGCCCTATCGGCGGTGCAGCGTTCAACAACGAATTCGGCCGCCCGAACCTCTTGGGCTACTTCCGCACCTTTGAAGAGAAGTTTGACGGTCAGGTTCGCGGCTACCACAAACCGATTATGATTGCCGGTGGTTTGGGCAGCATTCAGGCGCAGCAGACGCATAAAGACGAAATCCCCGAAGGCGCGTTGCTGATTCAACTGGGCGGTCCGGGTATGCTTATCGGCTTGGGCGGCGGCGCGGCTTCTTCCATGAATACCGGTACAAACGACGCCTCTTTGGACTTCAACTCCGTACAACGCGGCAACCCCGAAATCGAACGCCGCGCGCAGGAAGTGATCGACCGCTGCTGGCAGCTCGGCGACAAAAACCCGATTATCTCCATCCACGACGTCGGCGCGGGCGGCCTGTCCAACGCCTTCCCCGAACTCGTTAACGATGCCGGACGCGGCGCGGTATTCAAACTGCGCGAAGTGCCGCTGGAAGAACACGGCCTCAACCCGCTGCAAATCTGGTGCAACGAATCGCAAGAGCGTTATGTGTTATCGATTTTGGAAAAAGATTTGGACACCTTCCGCGCCATCTGCGAACGCGAACGCTGCCCGTTTGCCGTAGTCGGTGCGGCGACCGACGACGGCCATTTGGAAGTGCGCGACGATTTGTTCTCCAACAACCCCGTCGATTTGCCGCTGAACGTCTTGCTCGGCAAACCGCCCAAAACCACACGCAGCGACCAAACCGTGAGGTCGTCTGAAAAACCGTTTAACGCCGGCGATATCGACATTACCGAAGCTGCCTACCGAGTTTTGCGTCTGCCTACCGTAGCCGCCAAAAACTTCCTGATTACCATCGGCGACCGCAGCGTCGGCGGCATGACCCACCGCGACCAAATGGTCGGCAAATACCAAACCCCCGTAGCAGACTGCGCCGTGACCATGATGGGCTTCAACACCTATCGCGGCGAAGCGATGTCTATGGGCGAAAAACCGACCGTAGCCCTGTTTGACGCGCCCGCCTCGGGCAGAATGTGCGTCGGCGAAGCCATCACCAACATCGCAGCGGTCAACATCGGCGACATCGGCAACATCAAACTCTCCGCCAACTGGATGGCGGCGTGCGGCAACGAGGGCGAAGACGAAAAACTTTACCGTACCGTCGAAGCGGTTTCCAAAGCCTGTCAGGCATTGGATTTGAGCATTCCCGTGGGCAAAGACAGC
Source organism: Neisseria sp. HMSC064E01 (assembly GCF_001808875.1). Taxonomy (NCBI): domain Bacteria; kingdom Pseudomonadati; phylum Pseudomonadota; class Betaproteobacteria; order Neisseriales; family Neisseriaceae; genus Neisseria; species Neisseria sp. HMSC064E01. The sequence goes on along the minus strand of NZ_KV794931.1, from coordinate 62,023 downwards.
CTGTCGATGAAAACCGTTTGGCAGGACGGCGCGGACAAGAAATCCGTCGTCTCGCCGTTGAGCCTGATTATCTCCGCGTTCGCGCCGGTTCAAGACGTGCGCAAGACTGTTACGCCCGAATTGAAAAACGTCGAAGACAGCGTATTGCTGTTTGTCGATTTGGGCTTCGGCAAAGCGCGTATGGGCGGCTCGGCGTTTGGTCAGGTGTACAACAATATGAGCGGCGACGCGCCCGATTTGGACGATACAGGCCGTCTGAAAGACTTTTACGGCGTGATTCAACAGCTTGTCGCCGAAGACAAACTTTTGGCGTATCACGACCGCAGCGACGGCGGTTTGTTTGCGACGCTGGCGGAAATGGCGTTTGCGGGGCGGTGCGGCTTGAATGTGGATTTGACTTCACTGGTTGCCAACCAAGCCGACGTCAACGAAGCCAGCATACGCGCATTGTTCAATGAAGAACTGGGCGCAGTGATTCAAATTGCCAAACAAGATGTTGCGGCAGTAGAAGCCTTATTTAAAGCGGCAGTGCTGCCCTTGCATACCGTTGCCACCATCGGTTCTGACGAAAAAATCGTTATCCGCAATCAGGCAGGCATTGTGTTGGAACAAACCCGCGCCGACCTGCAACGCGCATGGCAGGAAACCAGCCACGCCATCCAACGCCTGCGCGACAACCCCGCCTGCGCCGACAGCGAGTTCGCCCTGATTGGCGACAACGAACGCAGTGCATTGTTTGCCGACGTGAAGTTTGATGTAAAAGAAGACATCGCCGCGCCGTTTATCAACAGCGGTGCGAAACCCAAAATCGCCATCCTGCGCGAACAGGGCGTGAACGGGCAAATCGAAATGGCCGCCGCCTTCACCCGCGCCGGATTCGATGCCTACGACGTGCATATGTCCGACCTGATGGCAGGCCGCGTCCACCTTGCCGACTTCAAAATGCTGGCGGCGTGCGGCGGCTTCAGCTACGGCGACGTACTCGGCGCGGGCGAAGGCTGGGCGAAATCCATCCTGTTCCACCCCGCCTTACGCGACCAGTTCGCCGCCTTCTTCGCCGACCCGGACACGCTGACATTAGGCGTGTGCAACGGCTGCCAAATGGTCAGCAATCTCGCCGAAATCATCCCCGGCACGGCAGGCTGGCCGAAGTTTAAACGCAACCTGAGCGAACAGTTCGAAGCGCGCCTGAGCATGGTTCACGTCCCAAAATCAGCCTCCCTGATTCTGAACGAAATGCAAGGCTCCAGCCTGCCTGTCGTGGTCAGCCACGGCGAAGGCCGCGCCGACTTCGCACTTCACGGCGGCAAAATTTCAGACGGCCTCGGCATCGCGCTGCAATACGTCGACGGACAAAACCAAGTTACCCAAACCTACCCGCTCAACCCCAACGGTTCGCCGCGAGGCATCGCCGGCGTTACCAACGCCGACGGCCGCGTCACCATCATGATGCCCCACCCCGAACGCGTGTACCGCGCCGCACAAATGAGCTGGAAACCGGAAGACTGGACAGAACTGTCCGGCTGGTACCGCCTCTTCGCCGGAGCAAGGAAGGCTTTGGGTTAACCGGCAGGCTGATTTGATTCGGCTTTAAAAAAAGGTCGTCTGAAAACGATTTAGCGGATTCTGCTATACCTATTTTCAGACGACCTTTATATGTTCTTTTGAGTATAAAGACCAAACCGAACGCCGTCATTCCCGCGCAGGCGGGAATCCAGACCTCTGCCTTTCAGAAATATTTAAAGATTACTGTAAATCCAAACTTCTGGATTCCCACCTGCGCGGGAATGACGCCCTAGATTTTTTGTCCCGAACCTATATATACAAACAAACTTAATTGAATTTATAGAAAAGATTTGGAGAATCTTATGTCTGACATAGAAATTTTTGAAAACATGCCGAATGATGATGAATTTATTGAATGGATTGATGAAAACCCAAATGGATTTATATTAAATATACTTCGACCTAAAATCCCTTCTAATATTTCTAAAGAACATCCCAAAATACATTTTGCTAATTGTAGCGGACTAAAGAAGAGTCTGGGGAGCAGCAGCACAACCAAAAAATATTTCAAAGTTTGCTCAAACTCAATCGAAGAACTTGAACAATGGAGCTTGAACACATACAACAAAGAACTAACTCCATGCGGAACCTGTAAGAAAAGAGGATTATTAGTGGCATGGTACGCAGAAATAAAAAATCTTCAGGCAGCTTCTGCCCTATCCTTAAAATCTGATATAGACGAACTCGAAGAATGTTTAGCCTCCGAGACCAATCCAGAAAAGCGAACCGAAATTGAAACTTTGATCAAAGCCCGTCTAACGCAAGGAAAATTCCGGAAAGACGTACTCAAACTATATCCGAGCTGCCCGCTAACAGGTCTAAATATTCAATCTTTACTCATTGCCAGCCATATTAAACCTTGGAGTAAGTGCAACGATACAGAGCGGTTAGATCCCTTCAATGGTCTGATGCTTGCACCCAATATTGACGCATTATTCGATAAAGGACTAATTACGTTTGATACCGACGGAACGATAAAAATCAGTCCGAAAATCGATCTGAAAAATCAAAAGCGGCTTGGAATTCCTTCCCGTAAGAAATTAACAATGGAACCTGAAAGCGAAAAATATTTCGAGTATCACCGCAACCACGTTTTCCAAAAAGAAGAATAGATAGTGTTGAACAGTCCGTTGATTTAAGGTCGTCTGAAAACGATTTAGCGAACCCCGCTCTATCTGTTTTCAGACGACCTTTTTGCGTCCTTTTGCATATAAAGACCAAACCGACCGCCGTCATTCCCGCGCAGGCGGGAAT